>NZ_JAQOWX010000041.1:0-41961 GCF_028462495.1 Paucibacter sp. XJ19-41 | reverse complement strand
GCTGAGTACCCCGCGCATCTCAGCCTCTCCGGGCTGTGGACTTACACCACGCGCCGGGACATCACCACCCAACGGATAGCATTCATCTGCCGAGCACGAATGCCCACTACGGACGCGGCTGCATACCGAGGCAAATAAACCGTGTTGAACTGAACCATCACGCCGTCCCTGGCCCCCCGTGTTGGCCTTTTGTGCTCGGAACCTTTTGGGGGATTGGATCGCCCCGGGCTCGCTGTTTACGAGCATTATGGTTCGGCATTCGCGAGCATAAAGCCCGTGCTTTCACGGTGTGTCGTGCGCGGGAGCTTGTGGGGTGACGCGCCGTGGCGCTGCCGGCGCTGACCGTGCCATGCATGGCCCGCCCCCAGCACAAGCGCATCCCGCACGGCCCGGCTGCCGCGTTTTGGGAAGCGGGAAGAAGGGGGCCGTTGATCTCATGGCGGTGCCTGCGGCTGCGCCGGGGTGCGGAGTTCATGGCCGGGCGCCGGCAGGGTGCGCTGGCTGTTCAGGTTCCAGCCTCACCGCTCCCCCTTGCGATACGGCTTCATCAGCGCCTGCGGATAGGCCGCCTTGCGGGCCACCAGCACCAGGGCGACGATAGACAGCAGATAGGGCAGCATCAGATAGAGCTGGTAGGGCAGCACGGCGCCGCCGCTGCTTTGCTGCAGGCGCAGTTGCAGCGCATCGAAGAAGGCAAACAGCAGCGCGCCCAGCAAAGCCTTGCCGGGCCGCCAGGAGGCGAACACGACCAGGGCCACGCAGACCCAGCCGCGGCCGTTGACCATGTTGAAGTAAAAGGCGTTGAAGGCCGCCAGGGTCAGGAAGGCCCCGGCCACGCCCATCAGCGCCGAGCCGGCCATGATGGCGCCAATGCGCAGTCGCACCACCGACAGGCCCTGGCCCTCGGCCGCAGCCGGGCTCTCGCCGACCATGCGCACCGCCAGGCCCAGCGGCGTGCGGTTCAGGCCGTAGGCAAGGACCGGCACCAGCAGCAGGGCAAGCAGGGTCAGCGGCGTCTGCGCATTCAGCACCGGGATCGGCAGCCAGGCCTCCATCGTGGCGAAGGGCTGGATCGTCGGCGGGTTCTCGACCTTGGGGAAGCTGACGCGGTAGGCATAGCTGGCCAGGCTGGTGGCCAGCAGCGTGATGCCCAGCCCCGAGACATGCTGCGACAGCGACAGGCTCACGGTCAGCCAGCCATGCAGCAGACCCAGCAGCGCGCCGACCCCGGCCGCGACCGCCACGCCCAGCCACAACCCGCCGCCCTGGTAGACCGTCAGCCAGCCGGCAAAGGCGCCGGCCACCATGATGCCCTCGATGCCCAGGTTCAAGACGCCGGCGCGCTCGCACAGCAACACGCCCAGGGTGCCGAGTATCAGCGGCGTCGCGATGCGCAGCACCGCGATCCAGAAGGCGCTGCCGGACAGCAGCTCGAGGATCTCAGCGCCCATCGCGACTCCTCAGACGGAGGCGGTAATTGACCAGGAGGCTGCTGACCAGCATCGCGATCAGCGCGGTCGCGACGATCACATCGGCGATATAGGTCGGCACGCCGACCGCGCGGCTCATGCTGTCGGCGCCGACCAGCAGGCCGGCGACAAACACCGCCGACAGCAAGGCCCCGAGCGGATTCAGGCCCGCCAGCATCGCGATCACGATGCCGCTATAGCCATAGCCCGGGCTCATGTCCAAGGTCACATAGCCGGTGCGGCCGGCCACCTCGATCGCGCCGGCCAGGCCCGCCAGCGCGCCCGACAACAAGGCCACCTTGATGCTGACCCAGGCCACCGGCATGCCGGCAAAGGCGGCAGCCTGGGCGTTGGCGCCGACCGCGCGGATCTCGAAGCCGGTACGGCTGTACTTGAACAGGGCCCACAGCAGCAAGGCCGCCGCGATGGCCCACAGCAGGCCGGTGTGGACGCGGCTGCGCTCGACCAGCTTGCTCAAGGAGAGCGACTCCTGCAGGCCCACGCTTTGCGGCCAGCCCATCGCCAGCGGGTCCTTCATGGCCCCGTCCAGCATCCACGAAACAAACAGCAGCACGATGAAGTTCAAGAGCAGCGTGGTGACCACCTCGTCCACGCCCAGCCGGCTCTTCAGCAGCGCCGGGCCCAGCAGCAGCAAGGCGCCGGCCAGCGCGGCGGCCGCCATCATCAGCGGGAACAGCAGCCAGCTCGGCCACTCAAGACCTGACCCGCCATGCAGGCCACCGACCAGCACCGCCGCCAGTGCGCCCATATAGAGCTGGCCCTCGGCGCCGATGTTGTAGAGCCGCGCCTTGAAGGCCACGGCGGCGGCCAGCCCGGTGAGTATCAGCGGCGTCGCGCGGGTCAGCGTCTCGCTCCAGGCAAAGCGCGAGCCGAAGCCGCCTTCCAGCAGCAGCGCATAGGCCTGGCCGACCGGTGCACCGGCCCAGGCCACCAGCAGCGAGCTGACGGCCAGCGTGATCGCCAGCGCCAGCAGCGGCGCGGCCAGGCGCCAGGCCTGCGAAGGGAGTGAACGTTTCTCAAGCCGCATGGGCAGTCGCCTCTCCCGCTGGGCTGCCGGCCATCTCCAGGCCTATGCTGGCCAGGGTCCAGTCGGCACGCGGCTTCGCAACGCCGAGCCGGCCCTCGTGCATCACCGCGATGCGGTCGGCGATGGCAAAGATCTCGTCCAGGTCTTCGGAGATCAGCAGCACCGCCGCGCCGGCCGCGCAGGCGTCCAGCAACTGCTGGTGCACATAGGCGACCGCGCCGACATCCAGGCCCCAGGTCGGCTGGTTGGCAACGATCAGCCGCGGCCGAGTGCCGGCCTTGCCGGCCTCGGGATCGCCGGTCAGCGCGCGGCCCAGGATGAGTTTCTGCATATTGCCGCCCGACAGGCTGCGGGTCAGCGTGTCCAGGCCGCGGTCTTCGAGGCCGCGCACATCGAAGCGCTGCACGATGTCCTGCGCATGAGCGCGTGAGCGCTTGCGCTTCAACAGCCCCCAGCGCGAGAAGGTCGGGGCGCGGTACTGCTCCAGCAGCGCGTTCTCCCACAGCGGCAGGTCGCCGACCACGCCCGCCGCATGGCGGTCCTCCGGGATGCGGGCCACGCCGGCGGCCAGCCAGGCTCCGGGCCTTGGGGCCAGGTCTTGCCCCAGCACCCGCAGCTCGCCGGCCTCCAGGCCCACGAGCCCGTGCAGCAGATCGGCCAGCGCATGCTGGCCATTGCCGGCTACACCGGCCACCGCCAGCACCTCGCCGGCGCGCAGTTCCAGATCGACGCCGCGCAGCCCCGGCTTGGCCGCGAGCGTGGCGCCGCGCAGGCGGCAGACGATGTCGCCGGGCTGCGTCGCCGCGCGCTTGGGGCTTGGCACCGCGCGGCCCACCATGGCCTCGGCCAGATCGGCCTTGGACGCGCCGGCCGCATCCAGCTCGGCGATCAGCCTGCCGCCGCGCAGCACCGCGATGCGGTCCGAGACCNACGATGTCGCCGGGCTGCGTCGCCGCGCGCTTGGGGCTTGGCACCGCGCGGCCCACCATGGCCTCGGCCAGATCGGCCTTGGACGCGCCGGCCGCATCCAGCTCGGCGATCAGCCTGCCGCCGCGCAGCACCGCGATGCGGTCCGAGACCGCCAGCACCTCGTCGAGCTTGTGGCTGATGAAGATGATGGCCATGCCTTCGGCCACCAGCGCCTTCAGCGAGGCGAACAGCGACTGGCTTTCCTGCGGCGTCAGCACCGCCGTGGGTTCGTCCAGGATCAGGATGCGGGCGCCGCGCACCAGGGCCTTCAGGATCTCGACGCGCTGGCGCTCGCCGACCGAGAGGTCGGCGATCAGCGCGTCGGGATCGACCTGCAGGCCGAAGCGCTGCGCGGTATCGAGCAGGCGCTGGCGCTGCGCTTGGCGCCGCGCGAAGGGCAGCCACAGCGGCTCCAGGCCCAGCATCACGTTGTCCAGCACCGTCAGGCGCTCGGCCAAGGTGAAGTGCTGGTGCACCATGCCGATGCCGGCGGCCAGCGCCATCTTGGGCTGGCCCGGCGGCAGCGGCCGGCCGAACACCGTGATCTCGCCGGCGTCGGCGACGTAATGGCCGAACAGGATGGACACCAGCGTGCTCTTGCCGGCCCCGTTCTCGCCCAGCAGGGCCAGGACCTGGCCCTGCTCCAGCGTCAGCGAGATGCCGTCATTGGCCAGCAGCGCGCCGAAGCGCTTGCTGATGCCGCGCAGCTGCAGCGCCGGGAGCGTCACTTGCTGGTCGATTTCGGCTGGCTGTCGTCGACCTTGACGACGAAGCTGCCGTCCAGGATGGCTTTTTCCTTGGCCCTGACCTTGGCGACCACATCGGCCGGCACCTTTTTCTCGAAGGTGCCCAGGGGCGCCAGCTCGCTGCCCTTGTGCTTCATCATCGAGTAGGGGCCGTAGTCCTCGGCCTTGAAGGCGTTGGCCTTGACCGCCTTGATCGCGCGGTCGATGCTGGGCTCCATATGCCAGAGCGCCGAGGCGACCACGGTGTCGGGATACTGGGCCTGGGTGTCGATCACATTGCCGATGGCCAGCACCTTGCGCTCCTTGGCCGCGTCGCTGACGCCGAAGCGCTCCGCGTACATCACGTCGGCGCCCTTGTCTATCATCGCGAAAGCGGCCTCCTTGGCCTTGGGCGGGTCGAACCAGCTGTTGATGAAGCTGACGGTGAACTCGGCCTTGGGGTTGATCTCCTTGGCCCCGGCCATGAAGGCATGCATCAGGCGGTTGACCTCGGGGATGGGAAAGCCGCCGACCAGGCCGATCTTGCCGCTCTTGCTGACGCCGCCGGCAATCATGCCGCTGAGATAGGCCGGCTCCTGGATGTAGTTGTCGAACACCGCGAAGTTGGGCGCGGCCGGCTTGCCGCTGGAGCCCAGCAGGAAGGCGGTCTTGGGATAGTCCTTGGCAACCTTGCGTGCCGCCGCCTCGACCGCGAAGGCCTCGCCGACCACCAGGCCATAGCCCTTCTCGGCGTACTGGCGCAGCACGCGCTCGTAGTCGGCATTGCTGACGTTCTCGGAGAAGGCGTACTCGATCTCGCCGCGCGCCTCGGCCGCCTTCAGCGCCTTGTTGATGCGGCTGACCCATTGCTGCTCGACCGGCACGGTGTAGATGCCGGCGACCTTGAGCTTGGCCTGCGCCGCGGCCGGCAGGGCCAGGGCGGCAAGGCTGGCGGCGGCCAGACCGAGGGTGAGGCGGCGCAGGGCGGAGCTCGGGGCAGATCTCATGGCGTGTTTCCTTGATGTTGAGGTCGACGGGGGCGAAGGGCTCGTTGGCATTAGGCAAGAGGCGTGCCGGCCTGCCAAGCATGGTTTGCCAGAAGGATTTCGGCCGGCTCGGGCCGGCCGGATAAAATCTCCGGGTTTGCCCTCAGCTCTCGCGGCCAGCCCGCGCACACGCCATGACCACGCTCTCCGCCTTCTCCAGTATCAGCGCCCTCTCGCCCCTGGATGGCCGCTATGCCTCGCGCGTGGCCGCTCTGCGCCCGCTGCTGTCCGAATTCGGGCTGATGCACCGGCGCGTGCAGGTCGAGGTGGAGTGGTTCATCGCGCTGTCCGATGCCGGCTTCGACGAGTTCAAACCCCTGTCCGAGGCCGCGCGCGGGCTGTTGCGCTCGCTGGTGACGCGCTTCTCGGAGGCCGATGCCCAGGCCATCAAGGACATCGAGAAGACCACCAACCATGATGTCAAGGCGGTCGAGTACTGGCTGAAGTCGCGCTTCGAGAATGCGCCCGAGCTGAAGGCCGCCGGCGAGTTCGTGCACTTTGCCTGCACCAGCGAGGACATCAACAACACCAGCCACGGCCTGATGCTGAAGGCCGCACGCGCCGAGGTGCTGCTGCCCACCGTCGACCGCATCATCGCCAAGCTCGGCACCATGGCCCACGCGCTGGCCGCCACGCCGATGCTCAGCCGCACCCACGGCCAGACCGCAAGCCCGACCACGGTGGGCAAGGAGATCGCCAACGTTGTCGCCCGCCTGCGCAACGCCCGCGCGCGCATCGCCGACGTCAAGCTGCTGGCCAAGATGAACGGCGCGGTCGGCAACTACAACGCCCATCTGTCGGCCTGGCCCGAGTTCGACTGGGAGGCCTTCAGCCAGCGCGTCATCGAGCAACAGCTGGAGCTGACGTTCAACCCCTACACCATCCAGATCGAACCGCACGACTATATGGCCGAGCTGTTCGATGCGGTGACCCGCACCAACACCATCCTGATCGACTGGTCGCGCGATGTCTGGGGCTATGTGTCGCTGGGCTACTTCAAGCAGCGCACGGTGGCCGGCGAGATCGGCAGCTCGACCATGCCGCACAAGGTCAACCCGATCGACTTCGAAAACGCCGAGGGCAATTTCGGCCTGGCCAATGCGTTGCTGAGCCATCTGAGCCAGAAGCTGCCGATCAGCCGCTGGCAGCGCGACCTGACCGACTCCACCGTGCTGCGCAATATGGGCGTCGCGCTGGGCTACGCGGTGCTGGGCTATGAGTCGCTGCTGAAGGGCCTGGACAAGCTGGAGGTCAACGAGGCCGCGCTGGCCGAGGACCTGGACAGCGCCTGGGAAGTGCTGGCCGAGCCGATCCAGACCGTGATGCGCCGCTACGCCCTGCCCAACCCCTACGAGCGCCTGAAAGAGCTGACCCGCGGCAAGGCCATCACCCGCGAATCGATCCGCGAGTTCATCCACACGCTGGAACTGCCCGAGGCCGAGAAGACCCGGCTGCTGGCGATGACGCCGGGCAGCTATACGGGCAAGGCGGCCGAGCTGGCCGGCAAGATCTGAACGAGGCCATGCGATGAGCTTCATCAGCCAACTCCAGCAGGCCACGCGCCTGAACGACTCCCTGCTGTGCATCGGCCTGGACCCGGACCCGGCCCGCTTCCCCGGCGCCTGGAAGGGCGATGCCGGCCGCATCTACGACTTCTGCTCGGCCATCGTCGACGCCACCAAGGACCTGGTGATCGCCTTCAAGCCGCAGATCGCCTACTTCGCCGCCCATCGCGCCGAGGATCAACTGGAGCGGCTGATGGCGCACATCAAGCGGGTCGCGCCCCATGTGCCGGTGATCCTGGATGCCAAGCGCGGCGATATCGGCTCGACCGCCGAGCAGTACGCGAAAGAGGCTTTCGAGCGCTACCAGGCCGACGCGGTGACGCTGTCGCCCTTCATGGGCTTCGACTCGATCGAGCCCTATCTGCGCTACCCCGACAAAGGCGCCATCCTGCTGTGCCGCACCTCGAACACCGGCGGCAATGACTGGCAGATGCAGCGCCTGGCCGATGTGCCGGGCCAGCCGCGCCTGTTCGAGCATCTGGCCGCGCTGGCGCAGACCGCGTGGAACAAGAACGGTCAGCTCGGTCTGGTGGTGGGCGCCACCTATCCGGAGGAGATCGCTCGGGTGCGCGAGCTCGCGCCGACCCTGCCGCTGCTGATTCCCGGCGTCGGCGCCCAGGGCGGCGATGCCGACGCGACCGTGCGGGCCGGCCTGCGCAGCGACGGCCTGATCATCGTCAACTCCTCGCGCGCCGTGCTCTACGCCAGCGGCGGCGACGACTTTGCCGCAGCGGCCCGCCGCGCTGCGCAGCAGACCCGCGAGCAGCTGAACCAGGCTCGCCCCGCCTGAGCATTAGTTCGCGTTTACCCCGAACTGCTGCGATAAGCCCACGCATTCGGGGGCTGACCGGGTATTCAGGCCGCCGGGTTCTGGCGGAGACTGCGCTCTTCGTCGAAGACCGGCTTCGGCGCGAGCGGAGCGAATGGCGTTGTGAGCAAGGAAACCCTGGACGATTTGAGCAGCCTGGTCGGGCATGATGTCGGCCCCGGCGACGCCGCTGCCGCGCTGGAGCGCAGCGTGCGGCGCCATTCGATGCGCTTGTTCCTGGCCGCCTGCGCGCTGATCTGCGGCCTGGCCGGCAGTCTGCAATGGTTTGGCCGCCTCGGTGGCGAGCCCTTCAACGGACTGATCCCGCCGCTGCTGACCTGGGGCACGGCGGCGCTGGCGGCGCTGACCGTCTGGCAGCCGCCGCAACGCCAGGCCAAGGCCTTCGCGCTGCTGGTGATGAGCCTGGTGATCGCCTCGGCCGTCGCGCTGGCGCTGTCGCGCCAGCTGGGTCTGGCCTCGATCTCGCTGGGCATCATGAGCCTGATGGTGGTGCTGGCCACCGCGCTGCAAGGCGTGCGTGCCGGCCTCTTCATCTTCGGCATCAGCCTGCTGGCCGTGGCCGGCCTGGTGTTCGCCGAGCTGGAGGGCTGGGGTCCGGGCGCGGCCGCGCCTGCCAGCCTGCCCGCCCGCCTGGCCACCCATCTGATACTGCTGGGGTCGGGTCTGGTGATCGGCCTGGGCTGCATGCGCATGCTGCGCCGCTCGATCCAGGCCGCCGGCGAGCGCAATGCCCGCTTTCGCCATCTGCTGAGCATGGCGGCCGACTGGTACTGGGAGATGGACCGCGAGTTCCGCTTCACCCATCTGGCCGAGGACAAGCCCGGCTCCTCCGGCCTGGATCTGGCGGCACGCCTGGGCAAGGCGCCCTGGGATGTCGAGCATCTGGGCCTGTCGGACGAGGATCTGGACGCGCACCGCGCCGACCTCGAATCGCACCGCGCCTTTCATGGCGTCGTCGCGCGCCGGCGCGGTCCGGACGGCGCGGTGCGCTTTGTCTCGATCAGCGGCGAGCCGCGCTTCGACGCCCAGGGGAGCTTCCGCGGCTACTGGGGCGTGGGCCGCGATGTGACCAACGAGGTGCAGGCCGAGCAGGCCGTGGCCGCCACCGAGACGCGCTACCGCGAGCTGTTCCGCCGCTCGCCCAGCCCGCTGGTGCTGCACCGCTGGGGCCGGGTGCTGGACGCCAACCCGGCGGCGATGGCCATGTTCGGCTACACCCAGCGCTCCAGCATGATCGGCCAGGATCTGTTCTCGCACTACGAGCCGGGCGACGACGAACGCGCCCGTCAGCGCGCCGCCAAGATCGAGGCGATGGCGGTCGGCGCGATGTTGCCGATGGCCGAGTTCAAGCTGCGCACCCTGTCGCGCCGGCGCCGCCTGGTACAGGCCACCAGCGTGCGGGTCGATGCCACCAGCGGCCCGGCCACCCTCTCCTTCTTCATCGACCAGACCGAGGCCTCGCGCGCCCAGGACGCCTTGCGCCGCAGCGAGGGTCTGCTCTCGCATCTGGTCGCCACCAGCCCCGATGTGATCACGCTGACCGAGATGAGCTCGGGCCGCTACGCGATGGTCAACAAGACCTTCGAGCGGCTCTCCGGCTACAGCGCCGAGGAGGTGCTGGGCCGCACCTCGGACGAGATCGGCATCTGGCAGGACGTCGAGGAACGCGCCCGCGTGATCGACGGCGTGCGCCAGCACGGCAAGGTCAGCGAGGTGCCGGTCAACTTCATCACCAAGTCGGGCGAGCCGATCGCGATGGTGCTGTCGGCCGCGCCCTTCAATATGGACGGCCAGGCCTATCTGGTCGTCAACGCGCGCGATGTCACCGAGAGCGAGCGCACCCGGCTCGTGCATGCGGCGATCCTGCAGAACGCCTCGATCGGCATCACGCTGACGCGCGACCAGCATTTCGTCCAGGTCAATCCGCTGATCGAGGAGATGTTCGGCTGGCCGCCCGGTGGCCTGCTGGGCCAGCATGGCAGCGTGGTCTGGCCCGGTGTCGAGGCCTATGCGGCGGTGGGCGAGGAGCTGGGCTCACGCCTTGCCGCCGGCGAGCAGGTCGAGATCGAACGGCCGATGCGCCGCCGCGACGGCTCGACCTTTCTGTGCCGGCTGCTGGCCAAGGCGGTGGACCCCAACCACCCGAGCCGCGGCGGCACGATCTGGATCATGGAGGACGTGACCGAGAAGCGCCGCGTCGAGGCCGCGCTGGCCCAGGCCAAGGACGAGGCCCAGGCCGCCAACCGCGCCAAGAGCGCCTTCCTGGCCAACACCAGCCACGAGATCCGCACCCCGCTGAACGGCCTGCTGGGCCTGGCGCGCATGGTGCAGCAGCCCGACCTGGACGAGGCCACCCGGCGCCAGTATCTGGACCAGATGCTGGACAGCGCCGAAAGCCTGTCAGGCCTGATCTCCGACATCCTCGATCTGTCCAAGATCGAGGCCGGCCGCCTGACGCTGGAGTCGCTGCCCTTCGCGCTGCGCGACCTGCTGGGCACGATGCGTCTGGCCTATCTGACGCTGGCGCAGGCGCGCGGTCTGTCGTTCCGCATCGATGTCGACGAGGACGTGCCGGCCTGGGTGGTCGGCGACCCGATGCGCACGCGCCAGATCCTCAGCAACTATCTGAGCAACGCCCTGAAGTTCACGCAGGCCGGCGCGGTGGCCGTGCGGGTGCGCCGGCAGGACGAGGAGCGGCTGCGCATCGAGGTGACCGACACCGGGCCCGGCATCGAGCCGGCCCTGCACGAGCGCCTCTTCCAGCCCTTCACCCAGGCCGACGAATCGACCACGCGGCGCTACGGCGGCACGGGGCTGGGCCTGTCGATCTGCCGCGAGCTGGCCGAGCTGATGGGCGGCACGGTGGGCGTGGACAGCACGCCGGGCCAGGGCTCGACCTTCTGGGCCGAGCTGCCGCTGCCCGGCGCGCCGACGCCGATCAGCACCACCTTGCGCGAGGCGCGCGACAACCAGGACCTGCAGGGCCTGCGCGTGCTGATGGTGGAGGACAACCCGGTCAATATGATGATTGCGGTGGCCTTGCTGGAGCAGTGGGGGCTGGAGGTCTCGCAGGCCAGCGACGGCAGTCAGGCGGTCGAGGCCATCAACGCCCAGGCCAGCATGGGCAAGCCCTTCGACGCGGTGCTGATGGATGTGCAGATGCCGGTGATGAGCGGCCACGAAGCGACACGCCAGGTGCGGCGGCGCTTCCCGGCCACCGAGCTGCCCATCGTCGCACTGACCGCCGCGGCCCTGATCTCGGAGCGAGACGAGGCCTTGGCGGCCGGCATGAACGACTTCCTGACCAAGCCGATCGACGCGCCACGGCTGCGTGCGACCCTGGTGCGCCTGATCGGCCACAAGGACAACGACCAGCACCGCAGCTGAGCGGCACGCGATACTTCAGCCGGGCGGCGGCGCTGACAGGCGTTTGAGAAAGACGCCCATCTCGCGCCCGGCCTGGTGATCGCCCTGGCGCTGCGCCAGGGCCAGACCCTGTTGCCAGGCCGACCCGGCCTCCTGCGCCCGCCCTTGCGCCAGCAGGGCCTTGCCCAGCAACTTCCAGGCGGCCGTGTAGTCCGGCTTGTGCTCGGTCGCCTTCTGCAAGTGCTCGGCCGCCGCCGCCGCATCGCCCTCATCGAGGCAGGCCTTGCCAAGACCGAAGCGCAGCAGCGCATCGTCGCGGCCGCGCGCCAGCAGCGCTTGAAGGCGGGCACGCAGCGTATCGGGCGGCGGCGCGCCATGCGACGCGGCGAGCCGGTCGAGTTTGTCGGGGTCACTCATCAAGCAGGCCCTCCCAGGCATTGTTCGGGCCGGATTATGCAAGGCTCGGCCTGGACGGCGCCGCGCCGAGCGCTCAAACCAGCGCAGCGGCTGCCGGGTCGGGCTCGGGATGGAGGCCGGCGCACAGCAGGGTTGCCAGTTGCTCGGGCACATCGTTGTCAAAGCTCATCAGCAGCTCGGACGGCTGAGCCGCAGCGGCCGCGCCCAGGAGATCGGCAATCCAGGCCTGCAGCGGCTCGCTCGGCGGCCGCTGGAGCCGTTCCGCCACCCGGGCCACGGTGTCGTCGCGCAGGCGCGCCGAGCTCAACACCTGCCAGGCATAGTCGACCTCATAGCGCTCGACCGCATCCCTGAGGCTTTCGCCGTCCAGCCGGGACTCTTCGGCAAACTGCTTCAGCGTGCGGGTGCACAGAACGGCGATCAGCCGGCTCAGCAACTCGGCCTGCGATGCTCGCATGGCGCTTGTCTGGATATTCATCGTCGGTTCCCTGCTCAGAAAGAAAGCCCACGAGAGTTTGATCGGGCCGACGATCCATGGGCGGACCAAGGGACCACATCGCCAACCGTGCAGCAAGACCGCCGAGGTCCTGGTGCCCATGACGCGGATCGAACGCGTGACCTCTCCCTTACCAAGGGAGTGCTCTACCACTGAGCCACATGGGCAAATCTGGAGCGGGATAAGAGACTCGAACTCTCGACCTATACCTTGGCAAGGTATCGCTCTACCAACTGAGCTAATCCCGCAGTGCGATGTCCGACGCGCCAGAGCAGGCGCCAAACAAACAAAAGCCCATCGCTGGGGATGGGCTCTTGCTGTGCTCTTGCACGATGTCTTGGTGGCTGGGGCGGAATCTAACGATTTCTTCCAGACCGCATCAACCAACTTTTTGCCACTTCGCCATTCTAGCGGGTACCCAAATGGGTACCTCAGACTGGTCGGGAGATTCGGAGCAGTTTCTGGAATCCAACCAGGGACAACTCGTACTCTCAGCCGCAATTTTACACCGTTCCCAGCACGGGCGGGGCGCCCGTGATTTCATGCCGTGCGCTGCAGGACAAGCGGCTGAGCGGGTACGCAGTCCATCTGACCTTGTGCCCTCCGAAGGCAGGGGTTGCTGGTTCGATCCCAGCCGGGCGCACCATATAAATCAAAGACTTAGGCTGCCAATGGTGGCCTTTTTCGTTTCCGGTAGGCCAAAAGTAGGCCAAACAGTGCATCGCCAACCTCGTCTTGAAGAGGTCAGATCAGCGCGGTCAAGCCTCCGAACGCTGGGCCTGTGTCGCCAAATCTGTCGCAAAGATCTTGGCAATGCATACCCGCACGAGCGCACGAGGCATTCCTGCCTCGTGACACCCAAGGGTGATGCACCACACAGCCAACTTCTCGCGCTTCGCCACAGAACTACATCAGCTCACTCAACCAAAGGCCGAGACTGCGATCTGCAACTGACGGCTCGATTCCTCGTACGGCACGGATTGCGCACTGGCTCCCGCAGGATTGAACGCAGCCATCGCTCCGACCAAGGATTGCGCCTGAATGTCGGTCAATATCGCCCCACCCGAAAAGCGGAACTCTTCAACGCGGTTCTGCGAACCCAGGTACCAATCCTGAATCGTCAACGCATCTGGCGAGCCCAGAATACTGGCGACCAGCGCATTACCACTGCGAGTGAAAGCCACATCCGACTGGGCAATCCCCGCGCCGAACAGAACCGCATCCTTGACACCGACAGTGGCGTCGTTGTCAGTCACACGGTCGGCGCCATAGCCACGCCCGAAGACGTAGCTGTCGGCGCCGGTACCACCGATCAGACTGTCGTTGCCGGTGCCGCCATCCAGCGTGTCGTTGCCAAGGCCTCCGTCCAACACATCGCCCATCTCGGCACCCACAAGCCTGTCATGACCTTCATACCCGAAGATCCTGTTGACACCCTCCCTGTAGCCGATGATGGTGTCGGCGCCTGAGGTGCCATGAGTGATCGCGCGCGCCTTGATGTCGCCGACGTACCAAGCTTCGTCGTCACCGAAGTCGTTGAAGTAGATGGCCTCAATCGCATAGGCTGCCGAATTGACGGCATCAAAGTAGCCGTCGACCGTGACCTGATCTCCGATGTTCCCATGCTTGATGACGAGATCGCGCCCGCGACGCTCGACCGCTTTCACATCCGTGGACAGCACGTCAAAGAAGCGAAGGATGTCGAACGAACCTGGCGCTGTGTCGTAGTCGATCACGCGATCTGCCCCGTCGCCCCGGCTGAAAATGTAGTTATCCCGTCCCGCCCCGCCGTTCAACAGGTCGTTGCCCGGACCACCGACCAAGTAGTTAGATCCGGTGCCACCAATTAGGCTGTCCGCCCCCTGCTGACCGACTAACCAGTCCGCGCCCTCGCCCCCTTCGAGCGAGTCGTCTCCCATACCGCCATCCAGCATATCAAGGCCCTCTCCGCCAAACAACGAATCGTTGCCAGCGCCACCCATCAGACTGTCATTGCCTCCAAGCCCGGTCAACGAGTCATTGCCATCGCCTCCGTCCACGATATCGAACCGTGCTCCCCCAACGAGCGAATCATTGCCCGCAAATCCGTTGATGCTATTGGAGGCATCGTTGTAGCCCGAGATCGAGTTGGCGGCCGCGTCGCCGTTCAGGTTCGCAGTAAGCCGTGAGGCCACACCCGCAGCATCCACGACCGTGCCGTCGCTGTACCGGAACTCCTCAATGCGATAGCTCGCGTTGGTGAACCAGTCTTTGATCGTGATCTGATCACTGGTGCCAGACACCGACACCACCATGTCGACTCCCACGCGGGCGAACTGTGTCCACTTGATGCCCGCCTCGAATTGGACGACATCCTTGTTGCCGGCAGTGGTGTCGTTGTCGTAGAGGGTGTCGCGGCCAAAGCCGGACCGGAACACATAGGTATCGTTGCCCGGCCCGCTCCCCGGCATGCCGCCGCTCAGTGTGTCGTCACCTGCACCGCCTTCCAAGGTGTCATTGCCTGCGCCCCCCTCCAAAGCGTCGGTCCCCGCGCCACCGTCCAACACATTGGCCACAGCATTGCCAACCAGGCGATTGGCCAGACTGTTTCCGGTGGCGGCGTGAGCGTCAGCAAAGTTGAGTCCCAGCGTCAAGTTCTCGACATTCGGCAGGGCTGCCAAGCTGTAGTCAAACGGTGCATAGACCGTGTCGATGCCCGCGCCAGCGTCTTCGACGATGACATCCCCCTTGCTATCAATGACGTAGAAGTCGTCGCCGCTGCCGCCGATCAAAGAGTCGGTATCCGTGGTGGGCTGCCAGTTGACGCCCCAGGGCTTGTGTCGCCAGTCGGCACCGGCCATCAAGGTATCGTTGCCGGCCAGGCCCCGGATCTGATCGTCGAGTTCGGCGCCTGCCAGCACATCGGCACCGTCTGTGCCAACAATGGGCGGAGCAACCTCCCGAACAGGACCTGACGCCAAGCCCTCCGTGTTCAAGTACGCGCGCAGCGCAGCGGGCGACAGGCCATCCAGTGCCGTGCCGCGACCGTACTGCAGGGCCAAGCCACCGCCCCAGGCCTCGTTCGCACTGTGGAAGACCCGCTGACTTGCCAACTGATCGGCGATAGGCCAAGCCAGCTGCTGCTCGGGTTTCGCCGCCAAGAACGCACGCATGGCGCGTCCGAGGTCATACACAGCAACTCCGGTGCCATCCACGACTTGCAGCAACACCTGGCCATCGCTGCCGGCGGCCGCCCTGTAGACATGCAGTCTCAAGCTGTCTGACTCACCCAAGCCGAGTGTGACGAAGTACGTTTTCTCCCAATCAGCAGTCCTGTCCACGTCGATGATCTGAACATCAGACAACTGGATACCGCCCCCAAGCGACACAACGGTCGGAGTCGCCCAATCCCCCGGCAACAACTCGTCAGCCCCGTCGCCTCGGTTCATCAGCATCAGCAGAGTTCCGGAGAGGTCCGAATAGCCCTCGACCCGATCATTGCCTGAACCGCCAAGGACCACCCTGACCGAGCCCGCCGAGCCCTTGGCCACGATCGTGTCGTCATCGGCCCCACCGCTGAGCAGAGATCGGCTGCTCGGCGAGCCCGAGACGGAGAGATAGTCCACGCCGGCACCGCCACGCAGAATGTCGACGCCACCTTCATCAATGAGAGAGTCGTCGCCGTCCTGACCTTCGAGTAGGTCGTCGCCAGCGCCCCCCGCAAGTTGGTCGCTTCCAGCTGCGCCGATCAGGGTGTCGTTCCCGGTGGCACCATAAAGCGTGTCATTGCCGCCGCTGCCCGTCAGCTTGTTGTCAACGCCATTGCCGTCTACATCCTTGCCGACGCTGCCCGTGAGCACGAACTCCTCGACATGCTCGGCCATCGTGTAGGCGTCCCCTGCTCGCAGGAAACTCAAGCCCGATGTGATGCGGTCATAGCCCTCGAACTCCTTCTCGATGATTTGATCGCCGAGACTGGCCACAAGGTAGCTATCGTCACCGGAGCCACCCAGCATGTAGTCGTCATCAGCCCCGCCATCGAGAGAATCGTCGCCGAGTCCGCCTTCGAGCCAATCCTCACCGCCGTTGCCTCGCAAGGTATCGTTGCCAGCCATGCCGATCAGCCGATCTCCAAGGAATGTTCCGTTCAGTGTTTCGTTCCCAGAAGTGCCGCGAATCGTCCGCGTCAGGCTTTGGAACTGTGCTTCGGTCCACACAGTACCCGAGCCCGCGAACTCGACGCGCTGCAGGGGAGTGAGCGGCGCATCTGCCGGGTTCTCATAAAGAAAGTAGCTCTGGACGATGACCTTGTCTGAACCTCCCGCGATGCGCAGCTCCAGGTCATGGCCGACACGAAAATAGCTGACATCAGCTGGCGCGATGGCGGCCGCGAAACGCAGCGTGTTGATGCCCCGCGATGCGCCCGCCATCTCGATCGTGTCGATGCCATCGCCGCGACCGAACTCAACAAGGTCGTCCCCCTCGCCGCCTTCCAGGGTGTCATTCCCGGCTCCGCCGATCAGCGTGTCATTACCGCCGTAGCCATAGAGTTTGTCGTCACCTCCGTGACCGCGGATGAGGTCCGCTGTCTCGTTACCGTGCAGGCGGTCGTTGCTGCTGCCGCCATCAATCAGCCGGGAGCGACGCTCCAGCTCGGCCCGATTCCACACGGTGCCGTCGACGAAGCGAACAGTCTCTACTGAGTCCGCTCCCGACACGAAGAAGTCGGCGACGAAGACGCTGTCTTCGCCGGCCAGCCAGCTGAGACTAAGACCACTCCCGCTGCGTCGGACTTGCAGCATTTCGACCGTCACCCCTGCCGGAAGTCGTATCTCGTCAGCAATACCGCTCTCATCCCGCACATGGTGATAGCCGTTACCTACCTGGTACTGATCGCTGCCAGATCCGCCGCTCAACAAGTCGCTGCCACCATTGAAGTAGCCACCAACCAAGGTATCGTCGCCGTCGCCACCGAAGAGCTGGTCGTTACCGGCTCCTCCGATCAAGCTATCGTTGCCAGCCTGGCCGTACAGTTCGTCGTTGCCGTCACCCGCGTCAACGAGGTCATCACCCAGGCCCGCGTAAACAGTGTCATTGCCGGCGGCAGTACTCAGCGTATCTGCCCCATGTGTACCGACAAAGCTATCGCCTCCCGGCGTGCTGACATTCGAATTTCCCATGCCCAAGCGGGCTATGACGAATGCGGCCGGCACGGTTTCGCCACTCGCCAAAACCAAGCCCGCAAATGCCCGATGAGGTGTCGTACTCGTTGCATCGGGGAAGAGATTCTCGATCGCCAGAGAGTCATTCGATGCCAACGTCAGGACCAAGGAGGTTCCGTTACGCGCAATGGTCAGATCGGACAGGGTCACACCTTCCCCCAACTGAACCTTGCTTCCGTAATCGGTGCTGTCGGCCTTGAGTACGTCTGAGCCTGAGCCCAGTCCGAACTTCAAGGTCCCGGACGAGAGTCCCCAGATCGTGTCGTTGCCGGCACCGCCGTCCACAATCATGTCGGAACTGCCTGAGCTGAAAACGATGACATCATTGCCTCCACCACCGGCGATCTTCAAGTACTTGCCGCTGGCTGCAATCCGATTCGCATCTTCACTGCCGATGAGCGTCACGCCGTTGCTCTCAATCTCAACGTTCTCGACATTGGCGAATCCACTCGCGAGGTTGATCGTCAGCCCGCCGGCATTGACCAGCCGCAGCGTGTCGACGCCTTCGCCCGCCGCCTCGACGACCATGTCTCCTTGCGTGGCATCAATCACGTAGGTGTCGTCGCCCTTGCCTCCAATGAGTAGATTGGCACTGCTATTCTCGGATCCATCCAATCGATTGGCGCCATCATTCCCACGGCCCGAAATCGCAACTGAGCCTATCAACTTGAGGTTCTCGATATTGGCATCGAGTTGATAGTCGATGGATGAGTTCACTGTGTCCCCATCCCCAATAGACCAATCAGTGACGACATCACGGACGTTCTCGACGACGAAAGTGTCGGCCTCGCCTGCGTTGCCAACCATCGTATCCGCGCCGAGACCGCCATCAATCCAGGTGCCCGACGAGTTCCATCCTGACGACTGATGGTCGATGTAGTTGTCCAGATCATTGCCCTCCAGAATCATCTGAATGGGCTCGCGGGTGTAACCATCGAGCCAGGCGACATCGACAATACTGATCAAGCGCTCAACATTCGCTGTCAGCTTGTAGTTGTAGCTCTTCACATAGACGGTGTCGTATCCGCCATTCGCCGTTTCAACGATGAGGTCATCGCTGCCCCCGATGCTGGGACGCAGCGTCGACTGATAGTTGTCGATCTCATAGGTGTCGTCACCCGCTCCCCCGATCAAGGTATCGGCCCCACCATTGCCGTTGAGCACGTTATTGCCGGCATTGCCTTTCAGCACATTGCCCGAGGTGTTGCCGGTGGCGTTGATATGGAGCGGCCCTGTGAGTGTCAGGTTTTCGACATTCGCTGACAGGCCGAAGCTCACGGAACTCATCACCGTGTCCACGCCCTGGTTGATCCCTTCCACGATCACATCAGCGACGCTGTCGACAACGAAAACATCGTTGCTCGCGGAGCCGCTCTGGGTATTGGCGCGCCCGTTGGCAGCCTTCACCGCTATCGTCGCAGCATCCCAGACCGTCCGATCATCAAACTCAATCGACTCAAGGGTGTTCTGAGAATAGATGAAGTGCCCCGACACGCGCAGCTGCGTCGCTCCGTTGTCGATCACCAACCACAGGTTCGCCCCGTCGCCATACAACTGAACATCTGTGGGGGCAATGCCCGCAGCGAGCTTGAGGCGGTCCATGCCGCCCGCCGCGTCGACAATGATGTCGCTGCCTGCAGCGCGACCAAACAGATAGGTGTCGTTGCCGCCGCCACCGATCAGCGAGTCATCGCCGGCACCGCCCTCCAGCGTATCGTTGCCATCGGCTGCCGTGGCAGCGTCCTGCCTCTCATCGGCGTACAAGGTGTCATTCCCGGCACCGCCGCGAATCACATCATCGCCGAGGCCCCCGTCGATTCGATCAGGGCCGCCCAGACCGTCTATCGTCTCGCCCCATCTGTACCCGGAAATGGAGTCCCCGCCCTCGCTTGCCTGATACCCGTGCCGACGCGCAATCAGGTCTGCGGCAGACCAGACCGTTCCGTCAGCGAACTCAATCTTCTCGATCTGGTTCGCACCGCTTTGCGCAAGCAGAAACTGCTTGAGAATGATCGCAGAGTACTGGCCACGGACCGAAAGCCACAGGTCGTCATAGCCGCCCGTGAGGCTGTTGTACCCTCTCATTGCGACAAGATCAGCGGGATTTACGCTTGCAGGCAAGCGGAGTACGTCGATGTCACCCGCGGTCTCGCCGGCCTCCGAGATCGTCACGTCCCACACAGGCCAATCGCTAAGCTCGTATGTATCGCTGCCAAGGCCGCCCGACATGGTTTCGCCGTTCTGGAGCACGTCGTTACCATCCTCGCCCTTGAGCTCGTCAAGTCCGTCGCCACCCTCCAGGCTGTCATGGCCGGCACCACCGTATAGGCTATCGGCATCATCCCCGCCTGCCAGCGCATCGTTGCCGAGTCCGCCATAGAGCAGGTCACTGCCTTCGCTACCGAACAGCCCGTCGTCGCCTTCGTCTCCATAGAGACTGTCGTTGCCAGCCCCGCCATCCAGAGAGTCTTCACCGCCGTCTCCGAGGAGATTGTCGTTACCGACCCCGCCATCCAGCAAGTCATTGCCGAGGCCGCCAGAGAGGAAGTCGCTGTCGGCGTCGCCACGCAAAATGTCATCACCGTCGCCAGCACTTAGATTGTCGTCGCCGCCGCCGCCCTCCAGCGAATCATTGCCGCCGTCGCCCCAGAGCCAATCTCGGTCTTCATTGCCAAGCAGTACGTCGTTACCCTCCCCTCCATACAGATAGTCATTGCCAACCCCGCCGTCCAGCCAGTCATCGCCGCCATCGCCGCTGAGCTCATCCCGGTCCTCATTGCCGAGCAGCACATCATTGCCACTACCGCCATTGAGTGAGTCGTTGCCTTGAGCGCCGGTCAGGGTGTTGTTTCCGATATTGCCGTGGAGCACGTTGCCCAAGGCATTGCCGGTGACGCGGTAGTCGCCCACACCTTGAAGGCGCCCGGTAATCTCGTTAGGCGCGAGAACAACGTCGCCAGCAGCAGATGTCCTGCCTTTGATGGCAGCCCGGAACTGGTCACCGGTGTAGCTCACGCCAGCAATCACCAACTGGCTCACCTCGACCAGCGCCAATTGCACGCTGTCGCCATTGCTGCCGTAATAGAGCTTGCCGTCAAGGTAGTACAGGCTGTCGAGGCTGGCGTCATGGATCACCAGCACGCTGTCGCCGCCGCTTTCAACCAATGTGTCGTGGCCATCACCGATCGAGAAAACGTAGGTGTCGGCGCCCGCTCCCCCCGCCACGGTGTCGTCACCATGAACGCCGGAGAGCGTGTCATTCCCGCCGCCGCCCACCAGGCTATTTCCAGCGCTGCTACCGGTAAGCTGGTCGTTGCCCGAGCCGCCGGCAGCGTTCTCGATCAGTGAGCCGAAGCCGATAAAGGATTGCCCCTCCGCGAGGATGCTGTCGGCTTTGGCGCCGCGATGATTCCAACTTCCAGGAGCCAGATTGATGGTCACGCCCTGCGTCTCGGAACTCGCATTGAAGGTGTCGCTTCCTGCGGCGTCGCCAATGAAACGGTCAGTGAAGTTGTAGCTGTTGTCAGCCGTATTGCGGCTGCCGGCCACGCCATATAGGTATTGAAGGGCCGCGACGTCAAAAGCTGCAAGCTCTGTGGCGTAGCCTTCGCCAACACGGGTGTAAGACATTACCGAGTTCACGCTGTTGTTCTCAGCAGAGGGCAGCAGCGGGGCTTCGAACGGGTGCTTCAGGCCCAAGGCATGGCCGATCTCGTGAAGCAACGTTTTGAAGCCCGGCTCGCCGGCTTTCAACGAGTCACGCGTTCTCGTCACACCGAACTCATCGGTTCGGGTCTGAGCGTAGAACATGCTGTTCAGATGGATCTCGCCGGTCGCGGCTTCTGCATAGCCGGCAAAGGCTCCCATGCCCACCGACCTCAAGTCATCCAGCATGAACCTCAGGTCCACGCCATCACCATCGGCAGTCTCGGAGAACTGGAGGTCCACGACCGCACTGAAACGAGCCAGAGCATCGCGCACGGCCTGCTTCTGCTCGTCCGTGAAAGGCATAGCCCCACTGATTTCACCGCTGAAGGTGCTGGCAAACGAATAGCTCAGCGAGTTCTTACCTGCAGCCTTGACCTCCTCACGACTGAGCAAGGCGTTCACGAAATACAGCGACTCAAGGCCAGCGAATGGATCAGGCGGCAACTCACCAGGCTCGGGCGCGGGTGCCATCTCAAGAATATCCTTGATGCCCCAGACCGTACCGTCCTCAAAGCGGATCTCGGCCACGCGGGCGTGAGCCCCACCCTGGTCGATCATCAATGATCCCGCGCCCTGATAGCCGAGACCGAAGGCATTGCTGCTGTAGAAGCCCTGCACCCGGACCGAGTCGGAGGCGCCGTAGTCTACGACCAGATCCGCCCCGTCTCTACGTACGGTGCGGACCTCGCCGCGTGCGAGCTTGAAGACAATACTGTTGCGCGAGCCGTCCGAGCCATCGTCCTGCACCGTGTCCTGGCCATCGCCAACACTGAACACGTACATGTCGCCCAGGCCACCGCCGTTAAGCACATCGTTCCCCGCACCGCCTTCCAGAACGTCGGCTCCGTCCTTTCCCTTGCCTCCACTGTCGCCGTACAGATTGTCGTTTCCGCTCCCGCCACGCAGGATGTCGGAACCGTCCCCGCCGGTGAGCACGTCATTGTGGTCGCCGCCATCCAGGATGTCGTCACCGATATCGCCGTCAAGAATGTCGTCTCCGGCCTGGCCATAGACCGCATCGTCGCCCTGTTCACCGTACAACGTATCCTTGTTGTCCCCACCGTCGAGATAGTCGTCGCCCTTGCCCCCTATCAGCAGGTCGGAGCCACTCTCTCCCCATAGGTGGTCGTTATCGAGCCCGCCATACAACGAATCGTCGTCGGTGCCACCGAACAGGAAGTCATCGCCGTTGTTTCCCCACAGCTTGTCGTTTCCCGAGTCGCCGTAGAGAAAATCACCGCCCATGAGGCTTTCATTGGTGCCGGTGGGGTACCAGTTCAGGCCTTCCAGATAGCCGGAATCGCCGAGGAGACGATCCGCTCCGGTGCCGCCATGCAGCACATCCGCACCGTAACCGCCACCCAGATAGTCGTCCGCTTCACCACCGTCAAGGAAATCCCGCCCCGCGCCTGCCGAGAGTTCGTCCTTGCCATCGCCGCCATAGAGCTCGTCGTCACCGTCGTAGCCCACGAGGAGGTCCTCATCGGCCTCTCCGTAGAGCTTGTCATTTTCATTGGCGCCGTAGATCACGTCATTGCCGGTGCCACCCCACAACTGCGCACCTTGGCTACCGGTACCTGGTTTCAACAGGTCCTTGGCATTGCCAAGTAGCAACGAGCCCGAGAACGCATTGCCCAGGTCGGCTGAGGGCGCCGATATGAGGGACTTGCCCCGGGTCATATCCATGTACTTGCCGCTCAGCAGCGTCACATCCAGTGCGGGTTCCAAACTGACGGCGGCTTCCCCCACGTTGTAGAAGTACATGTAACCTTCGTAGGTTGCCGTGACACTCTTCTTGCGCTCAAACTTCAAGTCAAACGCCGCCAACGCCGGATGTGGGATGTAGATCCGCGTCGTCGGGCTGCTGAGCAGGTAGTAGTAGAACCGGGTGCTCGTATCGGTGCCGCCCCCGACCCACGAACCTCGCTCAGCACCGGGCTGTGAAAAGAGTGCCGGTTCACCGGTATCGGGGCGAACGCCGCCCACCACATCAAAGTAGAAACCGGCACGGATGATGTCATCGCCGCCACCGCCATAGGCGACATCCTTGCCATCGCCAGTGAGCAAAATATCGGTGCCACTGCCGCCGTCAAGCCAGTCGTCACCTCCTCGGCCATCAAGGATGTCGTTGCCGCTCCCGCCGGCCAGCACACTCTTGGCATCGGTCCCGTGCACTATGTCATTGCCCTGTCCGCCATCACCAGCATCATTGACAATGAAGTCCACGTAGTTGTTCTCGGCCAGCGAGGTGACGGGCGCCGACGCCACTACGGGCTTCTGTGCCTCTTCGGCCTGGCCGTTCAGCGTGATGCCGAATCGGCCCGGCTGCCAGTTCTTAAGGAAGATAGTGTTCTGGGAATCGCCAGCCGCGCTGATCGCAAGCATCGTGGTAGACCCAAGCGCGTACTTGCGGATCTCGACCCCGCCTGCGCCGATCCAGGCCAGCTTGCCAGTGTCGTAGCTGGCGCTGCCCAGGGTGGTACCGCCTATGGTGATTCCATTGCTCCCATCGGCGTCCTCGATCAGGTCGGTGCCAAAGTCGGTGCTGTCATAGATGTAGGTGTCGTCCCCCTGACCGCCGCGCAGCAGGTCAGCACCGCCACCGCCGGTGATGATGTCATTGCCGCCGCCCGCTTCAATGAGGTCCGCGCCGTCTTCGCCGGGGCCACCCGCGCCGCCATCACCATGGAGGATGTCGGCCCCATCGCCACCCTGGAGAAAGTCATTCCCCTTGCCGCCGGCCAAGGAGTTCAGTTGCGACTGCTTGCTGCCCAGCAGCACATCGTTGCCGCCACCTCCGTCCATGAAGACGAAGCCGGTGCCGCCCCTGACTTCGAGCTGGTCATTGCCGGCGTCACCGTTGAGGTGGTTGGTATCACTGCCCCCTTCGTCGAAGACAACGTCGTTGTCGGCGCCGCCGTGGAGTTTGTCGGCGCCGGTGCCGCCGCTGAGGAAATCGTTGCCGGCGTCGCCGTGGAGTTCGTCGGCATCGGTTCCACCTAGCAACACATCGTCGCCGACGCCGCCGTGCAATGTGTCGTTGCCTTGGCCGCCATGTAGCGTGTCGGCGTGCTGGCCCGCGCCTAGCGGGCCCGAAGTGCCGCCGTCGCCTTCCAGAAGATCGGCGCCAAGGCCACCCTCAAGCCAGTCGTTACCCGCACCTGCCTGCAAGGTGTCGCTGCCGGCGTCTCCATAGAGCCGGTCGATGCCGTTGCTGCCAACGATGAGGTCGTGCTGACGTGAGCCAAAGCCATACACTCGCTCCTTCAAGTTGTTGAGCGTTGTCGCATCGAGCGTCGCTGGAACTACGCGAAAGCTGACTCCGCTACTCCAGTCCTTGAACGTACCCATGAAGGTCGCGGAGCTCGAAGGTACGAAATCACCGTCTATTGGAGTACCTGGCTTGAGCAACCAACTCAGCATCGCGGCACGGTCGTCGATCCATTGCTGGCTCAGGTTACCGGTGCCACTAACGGGATCAACCAGCGACAGTGCTGGCTCGGCCGGAGCTTTGGTTTCGAGCAGGACGGGGGAGAGGCCGGCCAAGGCGGCACGGGCGTTGACGTCAGTGCGGGCAAGGACACGAAGCTCGGCGGCGGTGTGGATACGAGCGGCACCTGTCTTCAGCTGCGCTGCGGTCCATTGTGCAAAGAAGCTGCTCGCGCGGGCATCGAAGGTCTCCTCCGTGGTGGTGCCGATCCGCGCCTGACCATCGAGCGAGCCATGGAGCATGTCCAGGAAGCGCCCTGGGTCTGCGTCGGTGATGACCTGGAAGGAGCTCTTGACCGTGCTGTTGGTGGTCAGATTGACCGCCCACTGGTTCCATGAAAAAGCAATACCGGGCGTAGGTTTCAGCGCGCTGATCGTCGTCCACATCGTTTTCAGATCGCGAACAATCTGCGCCGGTGAGCCGGGCACTGCAGCGCCGGCCAAACCGGCCACCATGGCACGGTGGGCAAACACAGTGTCACGAAGATCACTGAGGGTGTCCATAGCTCCATCTGCGCCTCCGTGGTCGATCAGCCGTCCTGCTTGGTCCGAGCGGAGCAGGCCAAACAACAAGGCGCCGGACCAGCCGGAATTCTCTTCGTCGAAGTCAGCGGAGTCGCCATCGACTCGGCCGGGCAGTCCGCCATTTGGAGAGAACAGGACTTCACCAACTGCCGTGGCATCTGCGCTGGCGATACGGCCAATGTCGGGCACTCGCCCTATGGGCCAATTCGGGGATTCACCAAGCAGGTCCTTGATCAAATTGCCTGCAACCGCGTCAGAGGCGCGCTGCATATCGAAGTCGGTGATGACTTGCCCATAGCGCAAGAGTGCTTGCTTGTCGGTGTACTTTCGAATCAGGGCTGACATGGATCCGCGCCCCGCGTTTGCCTCGGTGGCGCCTCGTAGCCAAAGCAGGGTCGAGTCGGTCGCTTCGACGCCCTTGCTCACCAGTAAGTCGGCCAGCCACTCGTAGATGGGCGCAAAGGCACCGATCGCATTCGGATCGGCCTGTTTCAGGGCAACAGCAGCGGCGCGCTTGGCGGCCAGTTGGGCCTGTTCGTCATCGGTCAGGAAAATTTCCATGGTCACACCTTCTCGGTCAACTCAAGAACTCGGATCACTTCGTCGTAGATCTCGGGCCAGTCTTCGCAAATGTTTCCGGATCGAATAAGAATCTCGACCAGAATTCCCTCTCGCCAAACAAAACCACCTCCGCCTCCAGCGTTCTGAGGGTCTGCAAGATCTGTTCTGCATCGAAGTACTGGAGGCTGCCCCTCCGGATCGCGCCGATCAGTGGCTACGTACTCGGTAAATACGAAATACTTGGAGGGAACTCCGGTGGCTCGATCAACATCGCGGTACTCCAATCGGTCCAGCCCAGGCCGAAGCGTGACTCGGTTACTGACTCGCCCTTCACGTGCGGCTATCTCCAGGCGTCGATGTCCACGCGGCTCTGGAGGAATGTCGTGGGAACGGATCTGCAACTGGACAACCCAGTCGTTAGGATCGTGCTTGGTCGGGTCTCGGCCACTTGTGGTCCTGCTAGGCCACCGGAACTTCATTCCGAAGTGCGCGTCGTAGTCACGCGGCACCAAGAACCAATGGTTATTCCATTTGCGAAGCGCGTGCTTGGTGTAGTCGACCTTCAACCCCACCGGGGGCTTCTCGCCACAGCTGGTTTTATCGCGACACAACTCCTCCTGTCGCTCAGCCTCGGCCTTCAAGCGGGTAGCTATCTTGGCTTCTTCCTCCGCGCTGGGCTTGCAACCCAGCAAGGCGAACAACATCAGCGCGAAGCTTCCCATGAGCAGGTGCGGTCGAAACTGTGATCGAGGATGTGTGCTCATGGAAACAGACCTGCGACTGCAGAAGACGAAAGCGATATGCGTTGAAGGCGTCGATACGCAGCTGTTCCTTGAGAATTCATATCTTTCATACCCGCCGACTTTCCATTTCTGCAATATCGTCCCGCAGCACTTGATGAGTTGACGCGCTCACCCGGTCCTGATCAATTTGATGGGCAAGGAATGCCCGCGCCCAAGGCGCAACACCGCTCATGAAACTTGCTTCCCCGGAATCCCTGGCAAACCCACTACGCACCATTCTTCGGGCCTCGGCTCGCATGCCATCTCGCCGCTCAACCAACCCATGCACGATCTGGTCTGCCAACCGCCGCTCATCCCCAAACGGCTCCATCACCCCATTCACCCCATCCTGCAAGACCTCCCGCACCGGCGCCGTATCCGACCCAATCACCAGACACCCCGACGCCATCGCCTCCAGACAGGACCAACTCAGCACAAAGGGGTAGGTCAGATAGACATGCGCGCTGCTCACCTGCAGCAGCCGCTTGTAATCCCCATAAGCCAGCTTGCCCACAAAATGTGTCCGCTTAGGGTCAAGTCTTGACCCCACCTCAGCCAGCATCTGCTCGCGCCAGTTCTTGTATCTCGGGTCCTTGGGCCGTGAGCCATAACTGACCTCGTCGCCACCGACGATCACCGTGTGGCAAGTCTTGTGCTCCGCCTGGATCGCCGGCAGCGCCCGCATGAAGCTATGAAAACCTCGATAGGGTTCCAGATTGCGCGCCACATAGGTGACCACCGGATCGCCCGCCTTCAGCACCAGACCGCTGGGCAGCTTGATCCGGGCGTTCGGGTCCGGCCCCAGGTTCTCGGTATCGATGCCCTCATGGGCCACGGTGATCTTGTCGAGGTAGGCCTTCGGGTGCTGGGCCTTCTGCCACTGCGTCGGGCTGATCGCCGCGTCGCAGTTCTCCAGATTCAGAAGATGCAGCGCGTTCCAGCTGCGGACGCGCGCCAGGTCGTCGAAGGAAACCGGAAACTCGGGATCGAAACCGATGTCCGCACCCTGGGCGTTGTAGAACCACTCGGCATAGTGAACCAGCCGGGCATCAGGAAACACATCCTTGGCATACAGGGTCTCGCCCCAGCCGGGATGCGCGAGGATGGCGTCCGGCCTGAAGCCCTGAGCTTTCAGCTTGAGCAGCACCCGCGCCACCGCCTGTCCATGCAGCACCGCGTCTTCCATCCGGCGCAGGTAGTGGTGCTGATCCTTGCTGACGCCGCGATGCGGCTTGTAGCGGATCAGCCGCAGCTCGGATACATCCGGCAGCCCCGGCGCCGTGTCGCGCCCAATACCGACCACCTCCCAGCCCGGCCGCCTGGCCCAGTCGGCAGCCATGTGCTTGAACTGGCCGGGGAAGTTCTGATGAATGATCAGCAAGCGCATGGTGCGGGCGAGCGAGTGAACGCGCGTCAGCGCTCTTTGAGGCTCTCATCCACATGCTTTTGCACAGGACTGAGCAGGAAGTCGATCACGCGGCGCTTGCCGGTCTTGATCTCGGCCGTCAGGTTCATGCCCGGCGCCAATCGGATGGTCTTGCCGTCGACGGCCAGGGTGCTTTGCTTGAGCACCAGGGTCGCCGGGAAGATCGCGCCGCGCTTCTCGTCATTGACCGCATCGGCGCTGATGCTCTTGACCTCGGCCGCCACCGTGCCGTAGCGAGTGAAGGGGAAGGTCTCCAGCTTGATCTCGGCCGCCTGGCCCTCCCGCACAAAGCCCACGTCCTTGTTCTCCAGAACCACCTCGGCGGTCACTTCGGCATCGTCGGGCACCAGCACCAAGAGCACCTGCGCCTCGGTGACCACCCCGCCGGCCGTGTGCACCGCCAGCTGCTGCACGGTGCCGGCCACCGGCGCGGTCAGCTGGGTGAGCGCATTGCGCTTGTCCGCCTTGCTGGCCTCCTCGCCGAGCTGCCGGGACTTCAGCTGGGCCTGGGTCAACAGCTCGCGCAGGGCCCGCTGGGTCTCGGCACGGTAGGCACTGCGCGACTGCTCGCTCTCCTTGAGCGCCGCCTGTGTCTCGCTGCGCCGGGCCAGCGCCGTGGCCAGGTCGCGCTCCAGCTCGATGCGTTCGCGCCGACGATCCTGGCCGGCGTGGCCGGCCATGAAGCCCTGCTCGGCCAGGCCCTGGTAATCGCGCTCCCGCTGCTGGGCCAAGGGCAGAGTCGTCTGCAGTTTGCTGACCTGCTGCTCGACCGTGGCGATCTCGGCACGGCGCCGGGCGATCTCGGCATCGAGCTTGGAGAGCTTGGCGCTGATATCGGCCCAGTCGCTGGCGAGCTGGGCTTGGGCGGCCAGGCGCTCCGTGGATGTCAGGTCTTGCGTCTCCGGCAGGCGCGGCATGCCCCCACCGTCCAGGCTCGCGAGCAGGGCCTGTGCCCGCAGCAGATCGCTGACGCTGGCCCCGCGCTCCTGGCCCACCCGGTTGGCATCGGCCTGGGTGGCGGTGGCGTCCAGCGCGATCAGAAGCTGGCCGGCCTGCACCTTGTCGCCATCCTTCACATGGATGGACTTGACCACGCTGGTCTCCAGCGGCTGGATGGTCTTGCTGCGCTCGCTGACGATGATGCGGCCCTGCGCCACAGCGACGATGTCGATCTTGCCGAAGATGGCCCACAGCAGGGCGATCACGAACAGACTGCAGATGACGAAGATGGCCCGGCGCGGCGCCGGATGTGGCGGGGTCTCTTGCAGCGCCAAGGTGGCCGGCAGGAAGGCCCGCTCGTCGGCCAGGCGCTTCGGGCCAGCGAGCTGATCGCGGTGCGCCCAGGCGGCCTTGAAGATGGCGCCGTAACGAGCCAGCAGCTCGCGGGCCGGATGGCGGGCGGCGGTGCCGGTGCTGTCAACTGCCGCGCTCATGCCTCGGCTCCGGTGCCCGCCTGCATGCGCCACAGATAGGCATACAGCCCTTGCGGCTTGGCCAGCAGCTCCTCGTGACTGCCCGCCTCGACGATGCGGCCCTGGTCCATCGCGAGGATGCGGTGGGCGTGGCGCACGGCGCTCAGGCGGTGAGCGATGATAAAGACGGTGCGGCCCTGGCAGATGGACTTCATGTTCTTCTGGATGATGGCTTCGCTCTCGTAGTCCAGCGCGCTGGTGGCCTCGTCGAAGATCAGGATGCGCGGCTGGGTGAACAGGGCGCGGGCGATGGCGATGCGCTGGCGCTGGCCACCCGAGAGGCTGGAGCCCTGCTCGCCGACCACGGTGTCATAGCCCTCGGGCAGCTCGCCGATGAAGTCGTGGGCGCCGGCCAGCTTGGCAGCGTGGATCACCGCCTCCAGCGGGGCGGCCGGATCGGCGATGGCGATGTTCTCGCGCACGCTGCGGTTGAACAGCATGTTCTCCTGCAGTACCACGCCGACCTGGCGGCGCAGCTGGGCGGCGTCGATGGTGGCGATGTCATGGCCGTCGACCTGGATGCGTCCGCTCTCGGGCACATACAGGCGCTGGATCAGCTTGGTCAGCGTGCTCTTGCCCGAACCGCTGCGCCCGACGATGCCGATCACCTCGCCGGCCTTCACATCGAGGCTGATGCCCTTGAGCACCGGCTGGGCATCGGGGCGGTAGCGGAAGGTCAGCTGGTCCAGGGTCACCCGGCCCTGGATGCGCGGCAGCGGGCTGACACTTTGCGGCGGCAGCTCGGTGCGGGTGTTGAGGATGTCGCCCAGCCGGGCCATCGACAGCCCCGTTTGCTGGAAGTCGGTCCACATCTGGGCGATGCGCATGATGGGCTGTGCCACCCGGCCAGCGAACATATTGAACGCGACGAACATGCCCACGGTCAGCGAGCCCTCGATCACCAGATGGGCGCCGTACCAGAGCGTGGCGGCGTTGACGAGCTTGCCGATCAGGTTGACGCCCTCGTGACCGTACTGGGCCAGGGTCTGCGTCTTGAAGCTGGCCGAGACATAGGCGGCCAGTTGCTCGTCCCAGCGCCGTGCCATCTGCGGCTCCAACGCGCTGGCCTTGACGGTCTGGATGCCGGTGACGGTCTCGACCAGGAGGCTCTGGTTCTCGGCGCCCCGGGCGAACTTCTCGTTGAGCCGGCCCCGCAAGATGGGCACGATGGCCAGGCTGAGGATCAGGTACAGCGGCAGCGAGACCAGCACGATCAGGGTCAGCGGGACACTGTAGGCGAACATCACCGCAATGAAGATCACCGAGAACAGCACATCCAGCACCAGGGTCAGCGCGTTGCCGGTGAGGAACTGGCGGATGTTCTCCAGCTCGCGGATGCGGGCCACCGAGTCGCCGACGCGGCGGGCCTGGAAGTAGGCCAGCGGCAGGTTCAGCAGGTGGCGGAACAGCCGCGCGCCCAGCTCCACATCGATGCGGCTGGTGGTGTGGCTCATCACATAGGAGCGCAGCACGTTCAAGACGCTCTCGAACAGCATGATCACCACCAGGCCGATGACCAGCACATCCAGCGTGGTCAGGCCCCGGTGCACCAGCACCTTGTCCATCACGACCTGGAAGAACAGCGGCGAGACCAGGGCGAAGAGCTGCAGGAACAGCGAGACCATCAGCACCTCGCCCAGCAGCTTGCGGTGCTTGACGATGCTGGGGATGAACCAGCTGAAGTCGAACTTGGCCAGCGCGCCGGTCAGGCTGGCACGGCTGGCGATCAGCACCAGCTCTCCGCTCCACTGCGTGGCAAAGACATCCATCGGCTCGATGGTCGGTCGGGCGGGCTGGCCCTCGGCGGCTCCGGCCGGGTCCATGAACAGCACGCGCTGGCCGTCGCACTGGGCCAGCACCACGAGGCGGCCATCGTTCAGATAGGCCAGCGCCGGCAGCGGCAGCAGGCTCAGGCGGTCCGGGCTGCTGTGTGAGGACTTGGCCTTGAGGCCTAGATGCCGGGCGGCCAGCAGCAGATCCTGGCGAGAGACAGGGTCGGTATCACCGAGGCCCAGTTCGTGCCGCAGTGCCGAGGGATCGGCGGCCACATGGTGCAGACGGGCGATGATGGCCAGGGCGGCCAGGGTCGAGTCCGGCTGAGGAGGTGCTGCGGCTCCGGCAACGGCATCAAGCGACGCGCTCGACCCGTTCTCCGGCATGGCGCTGGATGCGTCTGCCGTGATGTTCATGGGACTCCCTGGGCCGCTATCAGCGGCTATCTGTTCTTCTTCACACAACTTAACAGTTGCGGAAGATGGTCGGCGAAACGTTGAACTTCAGGGAATCCCTCTCCTGGGGGGCGGAGGCTTCATCAATCAGTCACGCTTCTTGGTTCAGCACCGCTTCAAACGAGAAACTGCATCGGTATCACCCAGACCCAGTTCGTGCCGCGAGGCCGATGGATCGGAGGCCACACGACGTAGACCGCAGCCACTGATGATGGCTCGGGACCAAAGCGTTGCAAGTGAGCTTGACGGCGGCCTCATCCAGGTTTGTGAGCCGCCGGCACAGCCCATCGCGACGGCGGCGCTGGCCGCCAAATGCTGGCGGCCAGCCTATCCTGCACTAGGTGTCTTTTGTTATACGTTGATTCGGATTGAAGGCCGTTTTCCGCCCCAAAGGCGACGCATAGCCGCCCCCCTAGGCAGCCGCAAGGCGACCGAGCCGACGGGAACCCGGCGCCCATCCGCCGCAAAGCCGACGCCCTCGCCGCTGACCCGCTTCGCAGCCGCCCCAGAGCAGCCTCAAAGGTGCTGATTTTTCGCAGAATTCAGCACGCGACCACGCCCCAACCGCGCCTAAGTTTGTTGCATCACCACCGCGAGGCACTGCCGTGGAACTGCAACCCAAACGCCCGCCCGGTCGCACCGACCGTAAAGCCGCCCGCTACAGCGCCGACATTGCCCGGCTTCGCAGCGCTGGCTACACCTATGAGGCGATCCGAGAAGCGCTGGCCGATGTCGGCGTCTCGGTGAGCACCAGCGCCCTGCGCCGCGAGGTGCGCCGGCTACACCAACGCCCGCCCCAGATCCCCTCGCCTCCGCAGCGCACGCCGGTGGCGCACGCCGACGCGGTGCCCTCGCCTTCTTCGCCCTCGCCATCAGCGGCCGGCTCGCCCCTGCGGCCTTCTCAGGTCGCGCCGCTCCCGCGTGCGCCGCCTCCGCAGATCCCACCGCCCGATGAAGGCCAGCCGACCGCACCGCTCGTCGAGCACACCCGCGCCGCCGCCGAAGCCTTCTTCACCACCCACCCCAGCCGCCTGCTTCACCCCCACAAGGACATCCCATGAAACTCGCTGTCATCAACTTCTCGGGCAACGTCGGCAAGAGCACCGTCGCCCGCCACCTCCTGGCCGCACGCATCCCCGGCTGTCAGGTCATCGCCGTCGAGAGCATCAACGCCCAGGACACCCCCTCGATCACGATCCGGGGCCGTCAGTTTGCCCAGCTGCAGGACGCCCTGCTGACGGTGCCCGACCTGGTCGTCGATGTCGGCGCCAGCAATGTCGAGGAACTGCTGGGCGTGATGCGCCGCTACAAGGGCAGCCACGCCGACTTCGACGCCTTCATCGTGCCGACGGTGCCCGACCGCAAGCAGCAGCAGGACACGGCCGCCACGCTGGCGGAGATGGCGCGCATCGGCGTGCCGCCCGAGCGGCTGCGACTGGTCTTCAACCGGCTGGAGGACGACGAGCCGGTCGAGCGCGTCTTCGAGACCCTGCTCGCCTACTGCGCCGCCTCGGGCGTCGTGCAGCCGCGCCTGGGCGCCTGCTTGCCCTACAACGAGGTGTACGCGCGGGTGCGTGGCACCGACTGCTCCTTGATCGAGCTGGCCGCCGATCCCACCGACTACAAGGCCGCCATCGTCAGCGCGGACAGCCCGGCCGAGCAGGCGGCGCTGGTGCAGAAGCTCGCCAACCTGCGGCTCGCCCAGGGCGTCGTCCCTGAGCTCGACGCCTGCTTCGCAGCGTTGGAGCTCGTGGAATTGGGCCAAGCGGCCCCCAGCGACCAGGCGGCTCTGTTCGCCCCTCGCCGGCCTCGCTCGGACGCCGCGTCCGCTGCAGCAAGACGGAGGGCATGATGGGCACGTCCACCGCCCGCGAGGCGCTGATCATCGAGGCCATCGGCGAGGTGGCCCGGCTGATCAACCAGGTCGAAGCCTTGGCACCGGAGATGCTGAAGACCGGCCAGACCTTGCGCAAAAGCGACGCCCAGTTGCACCAGACCCTGGCCGGCTTCGAAGCCCGCTTGACCGCCATCTCGGAGCGCGCCAAGAACCAGGCCGTGCAGGATCTGCAGACCCACTTGCAAGCCTCCTCGAAGCAGGTGGGGGTACAGCTATACGGAGCCCTGGCTGCGGCGGCGCAGCAGGCCTTTCAGGGCCAAATCGGCGCCACCGTGAAGGGGCAACAGGTCGTCCTGCAAGACCTGCAGGCCCTCCTCCAAGGGCTGACCCAGCAGCGCGCCGAGCGCTGGGTCCCCTGGGCGACGCATGCGTCGGCCGCCGTCCTGGCCTCCATGCTCACGCTCCTGGTGCAATGGCTGGGGCGGTGAATGCCCCGGCGACTCTGAGGCCGGCGTGACACGCACGCTGGCATGGCGCGACGGTGGAGCCGTGGCGATCAGCACCCAGGCGGCCCGGCTTCGGGCGTGGCGGGTGCCAGGGGTGCCGATCTGGCAAGCCAGTTCGGCACGCGGGCCCTTGCCGCGCCAGCGGGAAGGATGAGGCCCGCGCTCCCCTGGCACGGGTACGGGCCGCCTGGACTACCTCGGCAGCAGTTCCACCCGATCCGGAAGTTCTCGAACCCGCAAGTCGTGCAATTTGGCCACCGCCTGCGCAAAGCCCGCGCTGTCGCCGGTCTTGAAAAGGCCGCTGATCCGCAGCACCGCCAGGCTGGGGTCCGCCATGATGGGCGTCGCGCTGTAGCGGTTCATCTCGGCCAGCGCTTGCGGCAGCGACGCGTTGTCGAAGACCGCCTCGCCGCGCTTCCAGGCCAGCACCTGGTCCATGCGCGGCCGGTCCCGTTGGGGCTGCGCTGGTGATGCCCTCGAAGCGTTGCCACCAGTGCCTTGATCGCCTCGCACGCGCAGCCGCTCGCCGGCCGCCATCACGATGGGAGGCACGATCTTGGGCGTTTGGGTGCGGCGCTCGGCCTCGCGCACCACCACCTGGCCTTCCACCAGCGTGACGTCGAGCGCCTCACTCGCGCCGGCAATAGACGGTGTCAGCCGCACGACGAAGGCCGTCCCGGTGGCGGTGACTTCCGTCCCGGCGGCCTGCACGACAAAAGGTCGGCTCGCATCCTTGGCGACCTCGAAGAACGCCTCTCCGCCTTCCACGCGCACGCGGCGCTGGGTCTGGTCGAGTTCCACCTTCACCCGGGTCGAGGTGTTCAGCGACATCCGGGTGCCATCCTTCAGGATCACCAAGCGCTGCTCGCCGATGCCGGTGTCATAGCTGTCGATGTCGCGCCAAGGCTGGCCCACCAGCATAGCGACCACGAGGACCGCCGCTGTGAGCGACAGTGCGAGCGGCCAGGGGCGCGGCCAATGCCATTCTTTGCGGCTGGCTCTCGCGGGGCTGGCGCCCTGCCCTTCCCCACCTTGGCCCTCAGGCCTGCTGGCCGCCGCTGCGCGAGCCACGGCGGCCCGGTCGACACCCGCCGCCTCCATCCACAGATCCGTCCCGCGTTCGAACGCCAGCCGGTGTGCCGCCGAGCGCGCCTGCCAGGCTCGGCACTCGCGTTCCATGTGATTCGATCGATCCGGCCCGTGCAGGCGCGCGATCCAGACCGCCGCCTCGGCCGCGATCTCTCGCGTCACGACGGGCTCGGCCCCCTGCCCTTGCTTCTGCCCGTCCCGCCCCTCCCGCCCCTCTGCGCCATTCACGTTCGCCAGTCCTGCATCCCGGTGATGAGCTGCATCGTAGCCTTGGCGATGTGCTTCTCCACCGTGCTGATGCTCAAGCCGTGCTGATCAGCGATCTCCCGGTAGGTCAGCCCGTCCAGGCGGTGGGCCAGGAAGATGTCCCGACTCCTCTCGGTCAGCCGCCCCAAGCAATAGTGCAGCCGCGCCAGGCGTTCACGCCCCAGCACCACGGCCTCGACAGGCGGCGAGTCATCGACCAGGATCACCTCTTCGAGCACCACCTGCTCGCCGTGGGTGACTCGGCCCCGGTGCTCATCGATCGCCAGGTTCAGAGCGGTCTGCATCAGGAAGGCATCCGAATTCACGACGACCTGCTCACGCTCGTAGCGGGCCAGCCGCACCCAGGCTTCCTGGACGATGTCTTCGGCATCCTGAGTCGAACTGCCGCGCCGCCGCAGGGCGTTTCGGACGCGTGCGAAGACCGGGGGTAGATGCTTCTTCATGGTGAACCCTCCCAGGGTCAAAGGCCGGGCTCCACAAAGCCGGCCGAACTAGAACCGACAAGGCGCAACCGAGGCCGCACCACCTTCGACAGCTTGGAGAACTTGAGCCGCTGCTCTTCCCGAGACAGGGTCTGGGCGACGAACGACACCGCAGACGCGAGATCAGCAAAGGGACCATGGCGAGCCACAGCCCGGCGCAGGCCATGACCCAGTTGCTCCAGGTACTCATCGCCCGCACGCACCAAGGCCCGGCGATGGGGGCGAAGCGCATAGAACGGTCGAAATTGCTCGAGCGCCTCGGGCCAGTTCGGCGACAACACGGTCGACGTGCCCGCCCCTGAAACAGCCAGCAGGCGTTCCAGCGCGAGACGCGCCGCACGAAAGCCCGATGCCTTACGGACTGCACGCCGTACTTCGGCGCGAAGAACACTGACGCTGGAAATGGCCGGCACGAACATCTGGTCGAACACCCGAGGGAACGGCGGTAGCACCTTGATCCCCGGGCACATGGTCCGAGCATCAGGGTCCGACGCACACACCAGCGAAATCTTGTCGACGCCCCGACTATCAAGGTCCTTCCAGACGCCCTGCCAGACCGCACGGCCTACAGCGACTCCAGGCCACGCGCCCAGCACTTCCCAGTCGCCGTCCGCAAGCGTGCCAACCGCCCAGCTCACAGTCAGCTCGTGCATGGTCCCATTCGCCGACACTACCTGTGACTGCTGCTCTCCAAAGTGTCCGCTGAAGTAGTGCCAACAGAGCGCCATTGGCGCATGTGAGTCGACGCTGGTCAGGTTCTTCGTCATCGCATGCTCCTGAAAACCGAGAGGGATGAAGGCGTCAAGTCAATTATATGAATTAGTGTTTATGTGAATTGGAGCATAGCACTGACAGTAGCATGGGTGAGCAACGGCCTAGCAAAACGATTCGGAAAGTGTGTGCGAGAGCTTCGTACTGAGGCGGGCCTTACCCAAGTCGAGTTCGCTGAACGATGCGGCTTCTATCAAACGTACTTGAGCCGAGTAGAGACCGGCCAAGCGAATCCGACGATCAATGCCATTGAAGTCATCGCGAACGGTTTGGGCCTGAGCGTGTTCGATCTCTTTGATCGATTGCGCAGCGTCAAATAGGTCGGCTAGTACAAGGGCAACTGCCAGCGTTGCCGGCTGCACCTTGCCATGACAGATTTGAAATTTCTGCCGCGCCCGGGAGGCGGCCAACTACTCGGATGCCCGTTTCAGGCTGATCAGAGACCTTCACCGACGGGTGGCGAGCACCAGCTCCGCAGCAACAAGCGGTCAATCGGAGTCCGGCTGACTATGTGCGGAACGTGTTCACCCGAATGAACCACGGCCAAGTTGTTGATTGGTCGGTTCGCACGATCGCCCTCGCGTCATGAATCAGCAAAGTACGCATATAGACATCGCCGCGTTTGCTGATGGGCGACCTTAACGATTGGTTTCGTGCCCCAATGTCGCGAGTGTGCCTTGGCGGCACGACTTTCCGCCTCTTTGACAAGAGCGAGACTGCGTGCTGAGACGCGGTACGGATGGGCTGGGCCTCGTAGACTCGCATCTTTGCACGGCGCGACTTCATAGACTTTCCGCTCGCCTAAAGGCGAGGGTTTGAACGCCGAAATTGACAATCATCGTGGACGATGCTGATCGATGAGCTTACTGAAGGATCAGGGCAGGTCCCAGGACTCATAGCCGGTCGCCCTGGCAAGATCCAAGTCAAGCAACATGAATTGCCAGCAGCCCGTGAGGCATGTTATCTGGCCAAGCAAAGGCAAAGAGTTGGAGCGAACGTGGTTTTGCCGGATTGGATAGATAGCGACTGCGACAAGTTCTTGCTTCTCGGCAGCTTGAACGCAAGTCGTCAGGGCAGGGCCGCTGCCAACGCAGCTTCTTACGCCTAGCGCTGAGTCAATGATTACTAAATAAAAAGTTTGATCGCAAAGTATCGGAGGAATTTCGAATGCTGAAAACACAGTCAAATCAGTATGACGCCTTTATGAGCCACAGTTCACGAGATAAGGCTGTGGTGGAGGACCTTGCTCATGCTCTTCAGTCTCGCGCCCCAATACGCACCTTCCTGGACCGTTGGCACCTCACTCCAGGGGAACCATGGCAGGAAGAACTAGAGGCCGCCTTGAGCAACAGTAAATCATGCGTCGTCGCGATCGGTCCCGGTGGACTGGGACCTTGGCAGAATGTCGAGATGCGCGTCGCCCTGGAGCGAAAGGTCGCAGGCAAAAAAGGTGGTGTTATCCCGGTTTTGCTGCCAGGTGCAAACGGAAACGATATAGATGCGCTTCCATTGTTTCTGAAACGACTTCATATGGTTGACCTGCGCGGCGGCTTGTCTGATGAATGGGCGCTAAATCAGCTTGTTTGCGGCATTCAGGGCCGACCACCCGGCCCGGATGCAACCGTGCAGAGCCGCCCAGTCGTGTTTCAAATTGTCATCTCGGCGAAAATCGGAGAGGCCGATTTGCCTTTCCTTCAAGCGTTGACTGAGCATCTCCGAGAAGTCACTGGCGACACCCGTCTAACTATTGTTAAGGTCGAATCTGGCTCAATAGTTCTAACACTCACTGCAGATAGCAAGTCATACGAGCTTCTGCTAGCGCTCTTTCAACAGGGGAAACTGGCTCACCTGGCTGGATTTTCAGTTGCCTCAGTGAGGCTTCGTTCAGAAAGTGGCGCACCTGATGGAACTCCAAGTCCGGGAGCCGATGCCATCTCCGTGTCACATGCAGCCCCATCAAGTCGTCGCAGCGTGAAGCTATATGTCGGAAATCTTTCCTATAGCGTACGCGATGACGCACTGCAAAAGGTCTTTTCTTCTCTTGGCAGCGTGAGTTCTGCAAAGGTAATGATGGATCGGGACACGGGTCGTTCCAAGGGATTCGGTTTTGTGGAAATTAGCCCAAATACCACTCTGCAAGACGTGCTCGACGCGACAAACGGCCAGCCACTTGAAGGTCGAACAATGGTCGTCAACGAAGCCCGTCCGCGTGAAGATCTCCCGGGCAGCTTCCGCTCCGGAGGGGGCGGTGGTTTCGGCGGAGGTGGGAGAGGCTATGGCGGTGGTCGAGGTGGTCGAGGTGGTCGTTTTGGTGGCGGAGGGTATGGAGGCGACCAGTCCGCTTGAGGCGAAAGCTGGTTCGCGCTGAGGTGACTCCCTTCTTGATCTACGACGTTTGAAGAAGCCTATGGTCAGTTCTACGGCAGAACACCTTGTAGTGATGCCATTCAAGCGATCGGCCATCGCCGGACCCGACGACTGCTTGATGCCTGGTAGCGTGAGTGCGGCTGGCTGCGGTCGCCGACGGCAACCGCTGCAAAGGCGCCACGGGTCAGGCACTTCATGCCCATGCACTGCCCGCGCTTCCATTTCCCCTGATCGCCAGAGCCCGGCATTCAGTCGTCCGGCCAGCAAAGGCCCCAGCGCTCGATCACCCCTTGCACCCGGGCATCTCCATCCGGGACCAGCGCGTACAGGTCGGCCCGGCCCCATCTCAGCGCATCCAGACAAGACAGCATGTCGTCACTGATGGCGATGTCAACGGCGCGGAGCTCGAAGGGATCCAGCGCAAAGACCTGCCCGTTGTATGTCGCAGCCAGGAAGCGTGCGACACGGGCGATTTGACCTGAGTCGCGCTCCTCGGCCAACCTGAGCAGCCGCGCAAGAGCCTGAGCGCCTGCTTCCGTCGCCTGCCAGGATCGCGAGTCACAGGCAGCGGTCTCAGTTCCGTTATCGATGTCGGTTGCGTGTAGTCCAGGTCGCTGCATGGCGCTCACCTCTCAATCTCTCGGCCTTGCCGGCCTTTGGAATGGATCGGCTCAGCATGAGACGGCCCTGACCGCTCCAGTACCTCGCGCCGCAGTTGCTGGCCGTGCTCTTTCGCGAAGGCGGATTCCGCGACGAAACTGCTGATGCGCTGCGCCAATTCGCGGTCGTCAGGCTGATCCGATGCCCTGAGCGCAGCCACAATGTGAGCCCAGGCCTCCAATGCACCGACTCGGCTGCGCTGGTAAGCCTTGCCCGATTTCGTCGGCTCCGAGGCTTTGCGCAGGCGGCCGTCCTCCCGGGCCTTGCGCTGCCACAGGTTGTCGTAGCGGCGCACTGCCCCTCGGGTGGCCTGGCGCGTCGCTTCGGCCTCAACCCCATAGCCGCGCAGCCGCTCCGCGAAAGTCTCGCGCCAGCGCTGCAGATCCGCCTTGCGCGGATTCAAACGCCTGCCGCTCATGGACTCAGCACGCACGCTCAGATGCACATGCGGGTTCCCCTGGTGCTCATGCAGCACCATCACATAGAAGTGGTCCTTCAGCTCGGTCTGCGCGAACTCCCGCGCGGCCATCAGGACGATCTGCGCATTGGTGCCACGTGGCATCGACAGCATCAGGTTGAAGGCTTCCCGCCGAGGGCTGGTCTCCTCGATCAGCGAGCCGCCCAAGCGCCATTGCTCGGCCAGGTCGTGCAGCGCTTCCTTGCCCTGCTGGACCATACCTCGGTCGTCCTCAAAGGTCAGCTGCCCGTTCTTGCTGATGTAGCGGAAGTGGGCCGCGATGGCGCCCATGCCACGGCCACCACCGGTGACCTTGACCATGACCTGCGGTGCCCGCCGGGTCACGGTGGCCTCGATGCGCCGACGGATCACCGCAGCCTGGCGGTGCAACAAGACATTCAAGCGCGGCTGCGGTGCCACATTGACGATGCGGTTGCCGGGTGTTGCCGCTGGTGTAAATCCGACTCTATACGCTGGTGAGGAGTCGGATTTGATCGCAGACGCCAGCATGTCACTGGTCGCATATGCAGATGTTGGGTTTGGGGCGACCGATGCTGCCGACCAGCGCCGCGGCAGCGCTCAGAACGGTGCGCCAGGATCGAACTCGGGCGGCGAGCCTGTGGGCATGACTTGCTCGCGCCAGGCCTGCTGCATCTGCGGGCCGTAGAGCAGCCACAGCGCCTCGCGCATGGCCTGCAGGCATTCGGCGACCGCGAGTGCCTGCTCGGGCGTCCAGTGGGCTGGCACCACCATCCCAGAGACCACTGTGGATGATGGCGAACGTCTGCTCATGAGCGGTGCTTGGGTGATCGCGCGGTGCTGGCCTTGGCGGACTTGGCTGCCCGCTCGGCCAGGCGCTGTGCCTCGCGCTCCTGGGCTTCTTTGGCGCGGTAGGACTGGCCGTCGATGCGCACCACTTCGGCACGGTGCATCAAGCGGTCGATCAACGAGACCACGCAGGCGGCATTGGGGAAGACCTCGCCCCAGTCGACGAAGGCTCGGTTCGTAGTCACCACCGTACTCTTGCATTGGTAGCGCCGACTGACCAGCTCGAACAGCAGGTCCGCGTGCCGATTCGAGTACGACAGGTAGCCCACCTCGTCGATGAGCAACACGTCTGGGGCGGCGTAGTGGCGCAGCTTGCGGCGCAGACCCGAGTCGCTGTCGATGGCGGCCAGTTCGCCCAGCAGCTGCCCGGCCGTGGTGAACAGCGCCGTGTAGCCGGCCAGCACCGCCTGGTAGCCGATGTTGCACGCGCACATGGTCTTGCCCACCCCGTTGGGGCCGACCAGGACGACGTTGCTGGCGTCCTTGACGAAGGCCAGGGTCATCAGCTCTTCGACGGCACTGCGGTCGATGCTCTTGGGCCAGGCCCAGTCGAAGTCGACCAGCGGCTTGAAGCGGCCGATGTGGGCGTCGCGCAGCCGCCGCTCCAGGCTGCGGCGGCTGCGCTCGGCGGCCTCCCAGGCAAGCATCTGCGCCACCCAACTGGCTTGCTCGGGCTGAGCCATCACCTCGCCCCAGTGTTCAAGCAGGCCATGCAGGCGCAACGAGGCGGCTTGCTCACGCAGAGCGGCCTGTGGTGTCGTGAGGCTATTCATCGGATTCCTCCGGTGCGGTGGTGGGCTGTCGGTCGATCTGCTTGTCGATCTGCTCGTCGATCTGCCGGTCATAGGAGCGCAGGTCATGGGTGCGCACCGGCGCGTCGCGCTTGGCCACGTGCTCGGGCAACACCAGGGCCACCGGCGGCGGCTCGCCGCTGATCACCCGGGCGCGCTCTAGCGCTGCGCGCACGGCGTTGGGGTGCGCAACGTCGCGCTCGAGGGCCTCGATGATGGCCGTCTGCAGGGCGCTGGCGCCCCAGCGCTGCAGCAGGCGCATCAACGCCGCAGTGATCGAACCCAGGTTCTCGCCGCGCTCGCCGGCACGCCGCAGCAAGACCGCGCTGGCCGGGGCGGCCTGGGCCAAGCCATCGCAGGCCCGGTGACCACGCGCCGCATGCTTGGCTGCGTGCAGGCGCTCGATATGGGCGTGATCCTCGATCTGGGCGTGGCTGTCCCAGCAGCGCTGGTGGCGGGCCAGCTCGGTGACACCGTCGAGCACGCGCACCCAATGCTCGTCGGCCAGCACCGTCAGCGTGCGCTGAACATGGGTGTGCGGCACCGAGTAGTCGTTGGTGTCGAAGCTGTCAGTGATCGGCATA
>NZ_JAQOWX010000040.1:0-42307 GCF_028462495.1 Paucibacter sp. XJ19-41 | reverse complement strand
ACCCAGGCGCCGGCGCGCGCGGCCGCATGGGCGGCATCCAGCACGGCCGGCAGCTCGGCCGCACTGGCGGCGCGCAGCCAGCGCTCGGGCGGGGCGTCAAAAGCGCCACGCAGACGTTCGCCGTCCTCTCGCGCCAAGGGGTGGCGCGGGAAGTCAAAAGCGGCCCAGAGCACGGAGCGCTCTCAGAGGCTCAGCAGATGCTCACGGTAATAGACCAGCTCGTCGATGGACTCGTGGATATCGGCCAGCGCGGTGTGCGCCTGGGCCTTCTTGAAGCCCTCGATGATGCCGGGCTTCCAGCGCCGCGCCAGCTCCTTCAGCGTCGACACGTCCAGATTGCGGTAGTGGAAGAAGTCTTCCAGGCTGGGCATGTAGTTGGCCAGGAAGCGGCGGTCCTGGCAGATGCTGTTGCCGCACATCGGCGACTTGCCGGCCGGCACATACTGCTTCAGAAAGGCAATCACCTCGGCGGCGGCCTGCTCTTCGCTGACGGTCGAGGCCTTGACCCGGTCGATCAGGCCGCTCTTGCCGTGCGTGCCCTTGTTCCAGTTGTCCATCGCATCCAGCGTCGCGTCGCTCTGGTGGATCGCGAAGACAGGGCCCTCGACACGTGTCGTCAGATTGGCATCGGTGACGACCACGGCCACCTCGATGATGCGATCACGGTCGGGGTAGAGACCGGTCATCTCGAGATCGATCCAGATCAGGTTTTGTTCGTGGCTGGCCAGGGTGGCGATATCACTCATTGGGATTCCTCGTCTTTGTCGGCGCATATTGTCGCAGCCCTACACTTCAGTCCATGTTCCCGTCCCAACTCCCTCCCATCCACCCGACCGCGCTGAGCCTGATCTTTGCGGCCGCGCTGCTGCTGTCGCTGGCGCTGAAGCTCTGGCTGTCGACCCGCCAGGTGCGCCACGTGATGCGGCATCGCAACGAGGTGCCGGCCGCCTTTGCCGCCACCGTGCCGCTGGCCGCGCATCAGAAGGCCGCCGACTACACGGTGGCGCGCAGCCGTTTCGGGCTGCTGGCGATGGCCTTCAATGCCGCCGTACTGCTGGGCTGGACCCTGCTGGGCGGGCTGGACGCGCTGAATCTGCGGGTCTATGAATGGGTGGCGCCACACTGGGGCGGCATGGCCTACCAGCTGGCGCTGCTGCTGGCCTTCAGCGTGATCGGCGCGCTGCTGGACCTGCCCTTCGAGCTCTACAACACCTTCCGCATCGAGCAGCGCTTCGGTTTCAACCGCATGAGCTGGCGGCTCTATCTGGCCGACGCCGCCAAGAGCGCGCTGGTCGGCGCGCTGATCGGCCTGCCGATCGCGGCGCTGATCCTGTGGCTGATGGGCGCGGCCGGCGGGCTGTGGTGGTTGTGGGCCTGGGGCGCCTGGATGGGCTTCAATCTGCTGATCCTGGTGCTCTACCCCACCGTGATCGCGCCGCTGTTCAACAAGTTCGAGCCGCTGGCCGACGAGGGGCTCCGCAGCCGGGTCGAGGGCCTGATGCAGCGCTGCGGCTTTGCGGCCAAGGGTCTGTTCGTGATGGACGGCAGCCGCCGCTCGGCCCATGGCAATGCCTATTTCACCGGCATCGGCGCGGCCAAGCGCGTGGTCTTCTTCGACACCCTGCTGCAGCGCCTCAGCGGCCCCGAGGTCGAGGCGGTGCTGGCCCATGAGCTGGGCCATTTCAAGCACAAGCATGTGCTCAAGCGCATGGTCCTGATGTTCGCCTTGAGCCTGGCCGGCTTTGCGCTGCTGGGCTGGTTGTCGCGTCAGGTAGGCTTCTACTTGGCCTTCGGCGTGCAGCCGAATCTGGCAGCGCCCAATGATGCGCTGGCCCTGCTGCTCTTCATGCTGGTGCTGCCGGTGTTCGGCTTCTTCTTCACGCCGCTGGCCAGCCGCCTGTCGCGCAAGGACGAGTTCCAGGCCGATGCCTATGCCTGCGCCCAGGCCAGCGGCGCCGATCTGGCCGCCGCGCTCTTGAAGCTGCACGAGGACAATGCCGGCACCTTGACGCCGGACCCGGTCTACGCGCGCTTTTACTACTCCCACCCGCCGGCCAGCGAACGCCTGGCCGCGCTGCAGACCCCATGACCATGAATCTTCTTCTTGCCCAATGCACGCCCCAGCGCGAGGCCCTGCCGCTCGAACAGCTGGCCGACTGGCTGGTGCAGACGCCCGGCTGGGCTGCCGACACCGAGCACAAGGTGATCGGGCGGCGCTTCGATTTTGAGAACTTCTACCAGACCATGGCCTTCGTCAACGCGGTGGCCGAGATCGCCCATGCGCAGGACCATCACCCGGAGATGATGGTCGGCTTCGATGCCTGCACCGTCAGCTTCAGCACCCATTCGGCACAAGGCCTGACCTCCAACGATTTCATCTGCGCCGCTCAGGTGAGTGCCCTGCCCGAGGCCACGGCCGGATGAGCAAATTCAACGCGCTGGACCTCGGTCGGGGGGGGCGCGGCCATGGCCGGCACTACATCGTCGAAGCCGCCGACGGCCGTCGCCTGGTCTGCCATCCGCGCGCCAAGATGAGCGACTGCGTGGTCGGCGACCAGGTGCGCTGGGCACCGTCGGGTTCGGACGAGGGGGTGATCGAGGCCGTCGAGCCGCGCCGCAATCTGCTGTTCCGCCAGGACGAGTGGAAGACCAAGAGCTTCGCCGCCAATCTCGATCAGCTGCTGATCCTGGTCGCGGTGGAGCCGGTGTTCAGCGAGAGCCAGCTGTGCCGCGCACTGATCGCGGCCGAGAGCGCCGGCATCGCGGTGCGCATCGCCTTGAACAAGACCGACCTGCCGGGCACCGAGCAGGCCCGCGAACGCCTGCTGCCCTACCGCGAGATGGGGCTGGAGGTGATGGAGGTGGCGCTGAAGGCCGACCCGGTCGGCTCCAGCGCCCTGCTCTCTCCCTGGCTGGAGGGCAAGCGGACCTTTGTGCTGGGGCCTAGCGGCACCGGCAAAAGCACGCTGATCAATCTCTTGATCCCCGATGCCAAGGCGCAGATCGGCGAGATCTCGCAGGCGCTGAATTCGGGCCGGCACACGACGACGACGACGCAGTGGTACTGGGTCGACGCACAACGCCAGACCGCGCTGATCGACTCACCGGGCTTCCAGGAATTCGGCCTGCAGCAGATCACGGCCGAGCAGTTGCCGCTCTTGATGCCCGACCTGCGCAAGCATGCCGATCATTGCCGCTTCTACAACTGCACCCATCAGCATGAGCCCGACTGCGGTGTGCGTGCCGCAGCCGCAGCCGGCCTGATCAGCCCCTCGCGCTTTCGGATCTACGGCGAGATTCTGCAGGAGCTGGGCGCCAAGCGCTGGTAAGGCTCAGGGCTCCAGCCGCGGCTGCGAGGGCTTGACCTCGCGCACCTCGACATCGACGACCTCGCCCATGGTCCTGGCTGCGGTCCCACGGCGGAACTGCTGGCGCGCACGGGCAAAGCCCGAGACATCGATGACGGGCTTGCGGCCCCGCACCAGACTCCACAGCATCAGGCCCAGCATCGTCACCAGGGCCACGGCCATCAGGCCCAGCACCAGCACGACAGTGGCGACCGCGAGCAGCAGACGCAGGGCAAACGTAACAACAGCAGACAGCAAAACCTATCCTTTACGAAGTCAACCGCGGCCGACAAAGGGCATCTTCGTCGCCATCACGGTCATATTCTGCACATTGGCCTGCAGCGGCAGGCCGGCCATATAGAGCAGCGCGCTGGCGACATGGGCCACATCCATTGTCGCCTCGACGGCGATCTCGCCGTTGGCCTGGCGCACGCCCTGGGTCATAGGCCGCGCCATCTCGGTCAGCGCATTGCCGATGTCGAGCTGGCCGCAGGCGATGTCGAAGGGCCGGCCGTCCAAGGACAGCGACTTGGTCAGCCCAGTGATCGCATGCTTGGTCGAGGTATAGGGGGCGGAGTTGGGGCGCGGCGCATGGGCCGAGATCGAGCCGTTGTTGATGATGCGGCCGCCCTGGGGCTGCTGGGCCTTCATCAGACGAAAAGCCGCCTGGGCGCAGAGAAAGCTGCCGGTCAGGTTGACATCGACCACCGCCTGCCATTGCTCGAACGGCAACTCGTCGATACAGACGCCGCGCGCGGACATGCCGGCGTTGTTGAACAGCAGATCGAGCCGACCGAAGGTTTCACGGATGCGCTCGAAGGCCTGGGCCACCGCCTGCGGCTGGCTGACATCGGTGGGCAGCAGCAGATAGCGCTCGGGCGCCGCCGCGGCGGTTTCCTCCAGCGCCTCCATGCGCCGGCCCAGCAGGGCCACGCGGTAGCCGGCGCCGGCCAGGGCCTGGGCGCAGGCCCGGCCTATGCCGCTGCCGGCGCCCGTCACGGCGGCGAATTTTTGCGTTGGAGCTGTCATCGCGAAATTGATCAGGCTTGCGGGATTGCAGGGCCAGATGATGGCATCAATTGAAGTCCAATGCTGCCGGCGCGCTCAGGGATTGGCCAGCACACCCAGACAGCGCGCCGCCTGCATCAGCTCATGATCGAGCGGCACCAGGCGGCTGGCCCCGGCCACATCGGCCAGACTCACGGCCACGCAGCGATCACCCTGCAGGGCCACCATCTGCCCATGGCCGCGCTGCAGCACCAGCTGCGCCGCCTGCACGCCGAAGCGGGTGGCCAGCACCCGGTCGAAAGCGGTCGGCGCGCCGCCGCGCTGCAGATGGCCCAGCAAGGTGTAGCGCAGCTCGGCCTCGGGGCCCAGGCGCGGGGCCAGGTCTTGCATCAGCCGCTGACCGACCGTCTCGCCCGCGCTCTCGCCTGCGGCGGCGAGCTTGACGCCCTCGGCCACGCAGACCAGCGCATAGCCCTGCTCGCGGCTGCGCCGCTCGCACAGCGCGGCCAGCGCCTGGCCGTCATAGCCGAGCTCGGGCAGCACGATGGCGTCGGCACCGCCGGCCAGCCCGCCCTCCAGCGCGATCCAGCCGGCATGCCGGCCCATGGTCTCCAGCACCATCACCCGGCCATGGCTGCGCGCCGTGGTGCCCAGCCGCCCCAGCGCGTCGGCCACCACCGCCACCGCGCTGTCGAAGCCGAAGCTGCGCTCGTTGTGCATCAAATCGTTGTCTATGGTCTTGGGCACACCGACCACCGGCACGCCCAGACGCGCAAAGCGCTCGGCGATCGTCATCGTGCCATCGCCACCGACGGCCACCAGCACTTCGATGCCATGGCGCTGCAGGCAGTCCAGCGCCCGGGCCGAGCAGTCGGCACCGCCGGCGCCGAAATAGGCAAAGGGATCGGCGCGGTTGTGGCTGCCCAGCACGGTGCCGCCCTCGTTGATCAGGCCGCGCAGCCGGGCGGCGTCGAGCGGCTGCACCCGGTCTTCCAGCAGACCCAGAAAGCCCTGCCGTATGCCGCTGACGCGCACGTCGCCGGCCTCGGTCAGCGCCAGGGTCAGCGCCCGTATCACCGCGTTCAGGCCCGGGCAGTCGCCGCCACCGGTCAGAATTCCCACATGCATGTCATCACTCCCAGGAATGGGTCCATGCTGCCACGTCAGGCGCTACATTTGTAGCCGTAGCCCCGGAGACCCGCGAGTGACAGAGTTCAGCCCCATCAGACCCCTCCCCCCTGGCCAGCCTGCCGGCGCCGGCAAGCTGCTCTATATCGAGGACAACCCGGTCAATCAGCTGGTGGTGCAGGAGTTGGTGGCGCAGCGTCCGCTGCTGCAGTTGGTCTGCGAAGAGGATGGCGGCCGCGGTCTGGCGCGCGCACGGACCATGCAGCCGGACCTGATCCTGCTGGACATGCAACTGCCCGACTTCAATGGTTACGAGGTATTGCAGCAGCTGCGCGCCGACGCGCAGACCGCTGCCATCCCCTGCATCGCGCTGTCGGCCAATGCGATGCCCGAGGACATCCGGCGCGCCCGCGAGGCGGGTTTCACCGACTACTGGACCAAGCCGATCGACTTCAAGGCCTTTCTGAGCGGGCTGGACGCCCGCTTCGGCAAGGCCTGAACCGACCCGCCTGATCCGGGACGATCAGGCCGGCAGCAGACCCCGGCCCCGCAACATCGGCGCCACCACCGCATCGCGGCCCCGGAAGGCCCGGTAGGCCTCGCGCGGCTCGCGGCTGTTGCCACTGGCGTAGATATGGTTCAGCAGGGCCTGCGCGACCTGGGGATCGAAGGGGCTGCCCGCCTCGACAAAGGCCTCGTAGCCATCGGCATCCAGCACCTCGGCCCACATATAGACGTAGTAGCCGGCGGCATAGCCGCTGCNCGACAAAGGCCTCGTAGCCATCGGCATCCAGCACCTCGGCCCACATATAGACGTAGTAGCCGGCGGCATAGCCGCTGCCGGCGAACAGGTGCTGGAAATGCGCCAGCCGGTGGTTCATGCCGATTGCGGCCGGCAGGCCGTAGGCCGCCATGGTCCGGGCCTCGAACTCGGTGATGTCCGGGCCCTGCTCGTCGGTCAGCGAATGCACGGCCATATCGACCAGGGCGCTGGCGGTGTAGCGCACCGTCTCATAACCCTGGTTGAAGAGCTCGGCGGCCTTCAGCTTGGCCAGCAGCGCGTCAGGGATCACCGCGCCGGTCTGGTAGTGGCGGGCGTGCTTCTTCAGCACCTCGGGCTCGCTCATCCAGTGCTCGAACAGCTGCGAGGGCAGCTCGACGAAGTCGCGCAGCACCTGGGTGCCCGACAGGCGCTCGTACTCGACATTGGACAGCAGGCCGTGCAGGCCATGGCCGAACTCATGGAACAGCGTGCGGGCGTCGTCGAAGCTCAGCAGCGTCGGCTCGCCGGGCGCGCCCTTGGCGAAGTTGTTGTTGTTCAGGATGACCGGGATCGCGCCGATCTCGTTGCGGGCCTGCCAGCGCAAGGCATTCATCCAGGCGCCGCTGCGCTTGGTGGCACGGGCGAAGTTGTCCTGCAAAAAGACGCCGCGCGGCGCGCCGTCGGCCCCCTGCACCTCGTAGACCTTGACATCGGCGTGATAGCCGGCGACCTCGGGCTTGGCGACGAAGCGCAGGCCGAACAGACGGCCGGCGCAATCGAACAGCGCCTGCACCATCGCATCCAGCGGGAAGTAGGGCTTGACCTCGGCCTCGTCGAGATCGTAGCGGGCCTTGCGCACCTTCTCGGCATAGAAGCGCCAGTCCCAGGCCTGCAGCTCGAAACGGTGGCCCATCGAGACCATCATGCCCTCCAGCAGCTCGCGCTCGGCCTGAGCCGCAGCCTTGGCCGGCTCCCAGACCTGGGTCAGCAGGCCTTGCACCGCCTCGCGTGTGCCGGCCATCGTGTCGGCCAGCGCATAGTCGGCATAGCAGGCATGGCCATGCAGGCGCGCCTGCTCGTTGCGCAGGCTCAGGATTTCCTGGGCCACCGCACGGTTGTCGGTCTCGCCGGCCTTTTCCCCGCGGCCAACCCAGGCTCGCCAGGCCTGCTCGCGCAGATCGCGGCGTTCGCTGAAGGTCAGGAAGGGCACGATGTGCGAGCGCGACAGGGTGATGGCATGAACGCCCTCACCCAGGCCACGATCGACAGCGGCCTGGCGCGCGGCGGCGCGCACGAAGTCCGGCAGACCGGCCTGCTCCTCATCCCCCTGCAGCAGCAGCTGGTAGCCGCTTTCGTCGGCCAGCACATTCTGCGCAAACAGCGTGTGCAGCTCGGCCAGGCGCTCGACCACCTGGGCATAGCGGCGCTGCGACTCGCCCTGCAGCTTGGCGCCGGCACGCACAAAGTCCAGATGCACACGCTCCAACAGGCGCAGCTGCTCAGGCGCCAGGCCCAGGGCCTGGCGCTCGGCATGCAGCGCGTCCACGCGCTTGAACAGTTCGGCATGCATATAGACGGCATTGCCGTGCGCAGCCAGCGGGGCGGCCAGCGCGCGCTGGGCGGCCTGCAGCTCGGGCGAGGTGGCCGAGGCGGCCAAGGTGTAGAACAGATGCTCGAGCCGGGTCAGCAGGCGGCCGCTGCGGTCGAACGCCGCCAGGGTGTTCTCGAAGCTCGGCGCGGCGCTCTGCTGGGCGATCGCATCAAGCTCGGCGCGGTGCTCGGCCAGTGCCGCCTCGAAGGCCGGCGCGAAATGCGCGGCCTCGATCTGGGCAAAAGGCGGCAGGCCGTAGGGGGTGGTCCAGTCTTGCAGCAGGGGGTTGCTCATGCCTTGTCTCACGGTGATGACGGCAGGGGTGGCGCCGCCATGGTGTTGTTGGGGTGGCGCGATTGTAGAAACGGCGCCAGCCCGGTGGGGGTGGCGCCGTTCAAAGACCGTGCGGTCCGGTGACTTTCTTTACTTCAGGCCCAGTTCCTTCTTGACGGCGATCTCGTCGGCCTCGTCATAAGGCTTCTTGCTGCAGTCTTCCTTCCAGTCATCGACCTTGTCCAGATGCGCTTCGGCGCGGGCCTGCAGGGCCTGGGTGTCGGCATTGTGCTTCTCGACCTTGGCATCGAAGGCCTTGGCGTCGGCGCTGTACTTGGTCTTGCTGGCGTTGAAGGCGTCGATCTTGGCGTCATGCGCGGCCGCCTTGGCCTTGTAATCGGCCAGCACCTTCTCGGCATCCGGGCGTTCCATCTTCGGCAGCTGGGCCTTGATCACTTCCTGGCCCTTGATCAGCTCTTCGCGTTCGGCCTTCAGCTCGGCGCCGGTAGCGGTCAGCGCCGCGCCCTGCTGGGTCAGCTCTTCCTTGGACTTGACCATCTCGGCACGCTCCTGGGCATTCGCGGCCTGGGCGGCCTTGATCTCCTTGGCGTCGGTCTCGTTCTTGTCGAAGGTCGTCAGGCAGGCGCGCAACTCGTCGCGCGTCATCAGCTTCTGCTTGGGTTTTTCGACGACGGGGCGGCTGACCTTGTTGTTCTTCGGGTCGACCTTGGCGTTCGGATTGGCCGGCTGGGCCAGCGCCAGCGCGGGCAGCAGGGCGGCGACGCAGGCGGAAAGCAGGACTCGTGTCATGGCAGGACTCTTCAGCGCGGAGGGTGAACACAGCGGCGCCGGCTCGGCGGCGCCAGGGCGGCATCATGCCATGCTGGGCAACAAGCCCGATAATCCGCCGCTTTGCCGCTCCCGAGACTCCCGATATGGCGCTCAAAGCCACCATTCACAAAGCTCTTGTGCAGATCGCCGACATGGACCGCCATGTCTACGGCGACCACAACCTGACGATTGCGCGCCATCCTTCGGAGACCGACGAGCGCATGATGATCCGCGTGCTGGCCTTCGCGCTGCACACGCCGGCCGATGATCTGAACGGCCGGCTCGAGTTCACCAAGGGCCTGTCCGATGTCGATGAGCCCGACCTCTGGCAGCTCAGCCTGACCGGCGAGGTCCTGCACTGGATTGACCTGGGCCAGCCCGATGACCGCCGCCTGATGAAGGCCCATGGCAAGGCCAACAAGGTCACGGTGATCGGCTTTGCCAGCAGCACGCCGGTCTGGTGGGCCGGCATCGAGAACAAGCTGACGCGTGCGCCGCGCCTGTCGGTCTGGCAGATCCCCTACGAACAGTCGCAGGCCCTGGCCCGGCTGGCCGAGCGCAGCATGCAGCTGCAGGTCAGCGTGCAGGACGGCGGCATCTATGTCTCGACCGCGCAGGCCTCGGTCGAGATCACCCCGATCGCCTTGAAGGTGGCCACCGAATGAAGGCACTGCTGTTAGCCTGCGGGCTTGTTCTGACTTCTTTGCACACCATGGCTCAAGACACGGCCCCCTACCAATGGCTTGAAGAGGTGCAGGGCGAGCGCGCGCTGGCCTGGGTGCGCGAGCGCAATGCCCAGAGCCTGAAGACGCTGCAGGCGCGCCCCGAGTACGCCGGCATCCGCCGCGATCTGCTGGACGTGCTGAACGCCAAGGACCGCATCCCCTTCGTCAGCCGCAAGGGCGACTGGCTCTACAACCTCTGGCAGGACGAGCAGCACAAGCGCGGCCTGTGGCGCCGCACCAGCTTGGCCGAGTACCGCAAACCCGAGCCCAAGTGGGAGACCGTACTGGACCTCGACGCGCTGGGCCAGGCCGAGGGCGAGAGCTGGGTGTTTGCCGGCGCCAGCTGCCTGGCGCCGGACTACCGGCGCTGCCTGCTGTCGCTGTCGCGCGGTGGCGCCGATGCCCGTGTGGTGCGCGAGTTCGACCTGGTCGACAAGCGCTTCGTGGCCGGCGGCTTCACGCTGCCCGAGGCCAAGAGCCAGGTCGAGTGGATCGATGCCGACACGATTTACGTCGGCACCGACTTCGGCCCCGGCTCGCTGACCGACTCTGGCTATGTGCGCATCATCAAGCGCTGGCAGCGCGGCACGCCGCTGAGCGAGGCCAGGACCGTGTTCGAGGGGGTGGCCAAGGATGTGGCGGTGTCGGTCAATGTCGACCAGACACCGGGCCATCCCCGCACCCTGTTCACCCGCGCGCTGGACTTCTACAACCAGCGCAGCTTCCTGCTGCAGCGCGAGGACAAGCTGCTCGCGCTGGACCTGCCCAGCGATGTGCAGGAGCAGTTCTGGGGCGCGCGACTGATCCTGAGCCTGCGCAGCGACTGGAGCGTCGGTGGCCAGACCTACCCGGCCGGCGCGCTGCTGCTGACCGACGCGGCCGCCTATCTGCGCGGCGAGCGGCGCTTCCAGGCCCTGTTCACGCCGACCCCGACGCGCTCGCTGGCCGGCTACAGCCTGACCCGCTCGCACCTGATCCTGAACATCTCGGACCAGGTGGCCAGCCGCCTGGAGGAATGGGACTTTTCCGGCGAGCAGCCCAAGCACCGCCCCGTACAGGCGCCCTTCCCCGGCACGCTGAGCCTGGCCAGCCTCTACGACAGCGAGCTGCCCAAGGACGAACTGGGCGACCGCTACCTGCTGAACTACGCCGACTTCCTGACCCCCGACACCCTGTTCCTGGCCCGGGCCGGCAGCGATGCACGTGAGGCGCTGAAGAGCCGCGAGCCCAAGTTCAAGTCCGAGGGCATGCGGGCCGAGCAGTTCTTCGCCAAGAGCCGCGACGGCACCGAGGTGCCCTACTTCGTGATCTGGCCGGCCGACGCCAAGGCCGACGGCAAGAACCCGACCCTGCTTTACGGCTACGGCGGCTTCGAGGTGTCTATGCAGCCCTGGTACTCGGGCGGCTTCGGCCGCGCCTGGTACGGCAAGGGCGGCGTGCTGGTGCTGGCCAATATCCGCGGCGGCGGCGAGTTCGGCCCGACCTGGCACCAGGCCGCCACCAAGGCCAACAAGCAGCGCAGCTACGACGATTTCATCGCGGTGGCTGAGGACCTGATCGCACGCAGGATCAGCAGCCCGCGCCATCTGGGCATCATGGGCGGCAGCAATGGCGGCCTGCTGGTCGGTGCCACTTTTGTGCAGCGCCCCGAGCTGTTCAATGCGGTGGTCTGCCAGGTGCCGCTGCTGGACATGCGCCGCTACCACACGCTGCTGGCCGGCGCCTCCTGGATGGCCGAGTACGGCAACCCGGACGATGCGGCCGAGTGGGCCTTCATCTCGAAGTACAGCCCCTACCAGAACGTCAAGCCGGGCGCGAAGTACCCCAAGGTCTTGTTCACCACCTCGACCCGCGACGACCGCGTCCACCCCGGCCATGCGCGCAAGATGGCGGCGCTGATGCAGGCCCAGGGCCATGAGCTGCTGTATTACGAGAACATCGAGGGCGGCCACGGCGGCGCGGCCGACAACGAGCAGCGCGCCACCTTGCAGGCGCTGGAATACAGCTATCTGTGGCAGCAACTGGGGCGCTGATGAACACGCTGGACATTCGACACAACGAGCCCGCCCAGCGCTTCGAAGCCCGGGTCGAAGGACTGAGCTGCGAAGTCGACTATCTGCGCGAGGGTGAGCGGCTGATCATCACGCACACCGGCACCGATGCGGCGCTGCGCGGCCGCGGCCTGGCCGGCCAGATGGTGGCCCATGTGCTGGCCTGGCTGGCGCCGCAAGGCCTGCAGCTGGTGCCGGCCTGCAGCTATGTGCAGACCTATCTGGCCCGGCATCCGCAGTGGCAGCGGCTGTGCGAGCCGGCCGCCGTGCAGGCGGTCTTGAACTTCTGGTTCGGTGCGCTCGGTTCGGCCGAGGAGGGCCAGGTCCGCAGCGTCTGGTTCCAGAAGAACGAGGCCTTCGATGCCGAGATCGTCCAGCGCTTTGGCGCGACGCTGCAGGCGGCCCAGCAAGGCGGGCTGAGCCACTGGCAAGCGACGCCGCTGGGCCGGCTGGCCCTGATCGTGGTGCTGGACCAGTTCAGCCGCAATGCATTCCGGGGTCAGGCCGCCGCCTTTGCCGGCGATGCGCTGGCGCTGCAGCAGGCCCTGGGCCTGCTGGACAGCCCGGCCTATGCCTGCCTGAGCAGCCTGCAGCGCTGGTTCGTGTTGATGCCGCTGGAGCATGCCGAGGACCTGGCCCTGCAGCAGCGCTGCGTGCGCGAGTTCGAGGCCTTGGCGGCCGACGATGCCCGCCTGGCCGGCGCGCTGGACTATGCGCGCCGCCATCTGGACGTCATCGCGCGCTTCGGCCGCTTCCCGCATCGCAATGCGGCGCTGGGCCGCAGCAGCACCGCCGCCGAGCAGGACTATCTGGCCCAGCCCGGCGCCGGTTTCTGAGCCCGCTCAGGCCCGCTCCTTCTCCTGCAGCAGCCGCCACATCACCTTGCCCGAGCCGGACTTGGGCAGGCTGGCGACGAACTCGACCAGGCGCGGCACCTTGTAGGCCGCCATATGCTCGCGTGCCCAGCCGATGAGGTCCTCGGCCGTCGTGCCCTCGGCGCCGGCGCGCAGCACCACCACGGCCTTGACGGTCTCGCCGCGGTAGGCGTCACGGGCCGCGATGATGCAGGCCTCCTGCACGGCCGGGTGCTTGTAGAGCAGCATCTCGACCTCGGAGGGCCAGACCTTGTAACCGCTGGCGTTGATCATGCGCTTGAGCCGGTCGGTGATGAAGAAATAGCCCTCCTCGTCCATGCGGCCCAGATCGCCGGTGCGAAAGAAGCGCTTGCCGTCGATCTCGACAAAGGCCGCCGCCGTCGCCTCGGGCTGGCGCCAATAGCCCTTGAACACCATGGGCCCGTGGCTGATGATCTCGCCGACCTCGCCGAGAGGCATCTCCTCCAGCGTCACCGGATCCACCACTCGCGAATCGACCCCGAAGATCGGAATGCCCAGGCATTGCAGCTTGGCCCGCTCGGGCGGGTTGGCATGGGTGGGCGCGGCGGTCTCGGTCAGGCCGTAGCCTTCGGCAAAGGTCAGGCCGAACTCGGCGCGCAGCCGCTCGGCGACCGCCTGCGGCATCGCCGCACCACCGCCGCTCAGATAGACCAGGCTGGTGAGATCGAAGCTCTGGTAATTGGGGCTGCCGAACAGATCGATGATCATGGTCGGGATGCAGGTCCAGTGCGTGACCTGGTGGCGCGAGATTAGCCGCCCGGCCAGCTCGCGGTCCCAGCGCGGCATGATCACCAGGCTCATGCCCTGGTAGATCGGGCCCAGCACACCGTACAGCAGGCCGGTGATGTGGAACATCGGCACCACGGCCAGGCCCACCGACTCGGGCGAGGCATAGCCCCAGAGCCCGCCGCCGCAGGCATTGGCCATCAGCGTGCGGTTGCTGTGCATGCAGCCCTTGGGCAGGCCGGTCGTGCCCGAGGTGTAGGGCAGCAGGGCCAGGTCGTCGGGGCCGGCGCTGTGCGGCCCCGGCACCAGGCCGGCGGCCAGCGCCTCGGTCCAGCGCGCCGCGCCGGCGGGCGGGGTCGGGTCAGCCATCAGCCATTGCTGCAGGGCCGGGGCCAGCGCCAGTTCGGCGTCGACACCGGCCTCGGGCAAGGCCTCGGCATAGCGGGTCACCAACACGGCCTTCAGGCGCCGCTCCGGCGGCAAGGCGGCGTTGGCCACATCGACCACGGCAGCCAGATCGGCGCTGCAGATCACGACCCGGGTCTCAGGATCGCTGATGTAGTGGCCGAACTCCTCGGCCCGGTTCATCGGATTGACCGGCACGACCACCGCATCGGCGCGGTTGATCGCGTAGAACGCGATCAGGAACTGCGGGCAGTTCTGCATGAACAGCGCGACGCGGTCGCCTTTGCCCACACCCTGGGCCTGCAGCCAGCCGGCCAGCGCCTCGGCCTGGCGCCTGAGCTCGGCATAAGTCATCGAGCGACCGCAGAAGAGGGTCGCGGCCTTGTCGGGGTAGCGGGTGGCCGCCACCTCCAGATTGAACCAGAGCGAGGTCCGGGGAATCTCCAGCCGGCGGGGCAGGCGCCGGGGCCATGACAGATGCTGGCGGGTGTGGGGCGCGGGCGGATCGGCGGCGGTCATCGGGAAGTCTCCATCGGCGGGTCGAGCGCATCTTGTCGCGCCCGGGCCGGCGGGCTTGTCACCGGAGCGACAAGCGGTGCCGCTGATGTGCGGCACATCCACTCGCGGGGGTGCCAACAGGCGCGGCCATCGCGCATCAATAGAATGCCGGGCAACGCCTATGAAGCGCAACAGCTATGGCCCGGGCTCGCACGGGCGCCACATCTGCACCGATCTGCACTGGAGTGCCATGTCTTGCCCCATCTCTGTGAGCCGTCGCGACTGGCTGTGTAGCGCCGCCGCTGCGGCGTTCGCCGGTGCCGCCCAGTCCGGCACCGAGGACAAGGTGCTGCTGAGCATAGGCGGCACGCTCGGCCGCCCCGACCGGGACGGGCGTGCGCTGTTCGACATGAAACGGCTGCAGGGTTTTCCGCAGCACAGCCTGACGCAGAAGACGCCCTGGTATGCCGGCCCGCGCAAGTTCAGCGGCCCGCTGCTGCGCGAGGTGCTGGCTGCCGCCGGGGCCCAGGGCCAGAGCATCGAGGCCATCGCCATCAATGACTACAAGGTGACGATCCCGATGGACGACGTCAGGCAGCATGATGTGATGCTGGCGCTGCAAATGGACGACCGGCCGATGCCGCTGCGCGACAAGGGCCCGCTGTTCATCATCTACCCCTTCGACAGCGATCCCCGCCTGCGCACGAGCATCTACTACGCCCGCTGCGCCTGGCAACTCAAGGCGCTGGAAATCCGGTGAGCGCGGCCGCCACCGTCCCGCGCAGGCAGCGCCGGCTACGCCTGCTGCTGGCCTCGATGGGCGTGCTGCTGGTGATGGCCTTCGGCGCCGTCGGCCTGCTGCAGTCGCGCCAGTTCGAGCTGCTCAACACCACCAGTCGCTACCAGGGAGACTATCTGGTCTGGAGCTTGTTCCAGTTCGAGGTCGAGTATCTGAAGCTGCGCCTGGCGCTGACCCAGGCGCGGCAGGACCGCAGCCCCGAGGCGGCCGAGCAGGCGGCACAGCGCTACGAGATCTTCGTCAGCCGGCTCAGCCTGATCGAGGGCGAGTACGCGGCCAAGGTGCTCAGCGCCAACCCCGACTACCAGCGCACCTTGGAGCGCACCAAGGCCTTTGTGCAATGGGCCGACGCGCTGCCGCTGAACGCGACGCTGATCCAGCAGCAGGCACCGAGCATGCAGCAGTTGCTTGATCGCATGGACGGCCTGGCCGATGCGATCCGCGAGCTGTCGCTGACGGCCTCCCACCATGTGGCCAACCAGGTCAGCGGCCGCCATGAGATGGTGCGCTCGCAAAGCAGCCTGAGCCTGTGGCTGACCGCGCTGCAATGCCTGCTGTCGCTGGGCGTGGCCCTGATCGTGATCCGCCAGTTCCGCAGCCTGGACCGCCATGGCCGCGAGCAGGAGGCGCTGGCCGAGACCCTGCGCCAGGCGCGCCAGGAGGCCGAGGCCGGCAGCCGCGCCAAGAGCATCTTCCTGGCCAATATGAGCCATGAGCTGCGCACACCGATGCATGGACTCATGGGCATGCTGAGCCTGCTGCAGGACGGCCAGCTGCAGCCCGCCCAGCGCGAGCAGCTGCAGGCCGCCCACGAATCGGCCCGCCATCTGCTGGCCATCCTCAACGACGTGCTCGATGTCTCGAAGATGGAGGCCGGCGGCATCACGATACAGCCCGAACCGATGCAACCGGCCCGGCTGGTGCAGGAGCTGGAGGAACTGCTGTGGCCGCAGGCCAGTGCCAAGGGGCTGGATCTGAGCCTGCGCCTGGACGCCGAGGTGCCGGCCTGGGTCAGCGCCGACCCGACGCGGCTGCGCCAGATCCTGTTGAACCTGCTCAGCAATGCGATCAAGTTCTCCGAGCGGGGCCGGGTGGGCCTGCGCGTCAGCAGCACGGCCGAGGCCCTGGTCTTCGAGGTCAGCGATACCGGTTTGGGCATGGACGCCGCCACCCAGGCCAAGCTGTTCCAGCGCTTCAGCCAGGGCGATCAGACGCGCTCGCGCCGTTTCGGCGGCACCGGCCTCGGCCTGGAGATCTCGCGCAATCTGGCCCGGGCCATGGGCGGCGATATCGAGGTACGCAGCGAACCCGGCCGCGGATCGGTGTTCACGGCCCGGCTGCCGCTGCCGCCCTGCCCGGCAGCGGCCGAGGCGCCCTCGCCGCCCCCGGCCGCCATGGCCGCGCCGGCACGACGGCTGCGCATCCTGGTCGCCGAGGACCATCTGACCAATCGCAGCTTCCTCGAAGCGGTGCTGGAGCGGCTGGGGCATGCGGCGGTGTTCTGTGAGAACGGCTTCGATGCGCTGCAGCAGCTCAAGGCGGCCGACTTCGATCTGGTGCTGATGGACCTGCACATGCCGATGATGGACGGCTACCAGGCCGCCCGGGCGATGCGCGAGCTGCCCGGGTCGAAGTCGCGCACCCGCATCATCGCGCTGTCGGCCGATGCCTTCGAGGAGTCGCGCGAGCGCGCGCTGCAGACCGGCATGGATGGCTTCCTGGCCAAGCCGGTCGGCATCGCCGCGCTGGCCGCCCTGCTCGACGAGGAGGCGCGCGCGCTGCCGGCGGCGTCGGCGCTGCCAGACGGCGGCTTCGATGACAGCGTGCTGCTGGAGCTGCGCCGCAGCCTGCCGCCAACCAAGATCGCGCCGCTCTACCAGACCTTTGTGCGCGGGGTGCCGGCGAGCCTGCAGCGCCTGCAGGCGGCCGGCGCGGACGTCGCCCTGCTGCGCGCCGAGGCCCATGCCTTGAAGGGCGCCAGCGCCAGCCTGGGCCTGATCGGCGTGACCGCAGCCGCGCGCGAGCTGGAGCTGCTGGCCAAGTCGGGCAGCGCCGATGCATCGGCCTTGCAGATCGCGGTTCAGGCCCTGCTGAGCGCCTTGCAGCGCAGCGCCGAGCTGTGTGCCCGACGCGGGCTGGGCTGAATCAAAGCAGGATGGGCTCCGGCTCCAGCCGGATGCCGAAGCGGCCGTAGACGCTCTCCTGGATCGCGCGCGCCAGCGTCACCACCTCGGCACCGCGCGCCTGGCCGCGATTGACCAGCACCAAGGCCTGGCGCTCATAGACCGCCGCATCGCCGACCGACTTGCCCTTCCAGCCACAGGCATCGATCAGCCAGCCCGCCGCCAGCTTCACCGTGCCATCGGGCATCGGGTAGTGGACGATGCCGGGGTCGCGGCCGATGATGTCGCGGCACTGCTCCTCGCTGACCACCGGGTTCTTGAAGAAGCTGCCGGCATTGCCAATCCGGGCCGGGTCGGGCAGCTTGGCGCTGCGAATCTCGCAGACCCAGTCGAAGATCTGGCGGGCGCCGGGCGCGCTGATGCCGGTCTCGGCCACCTTGCGCTGCAGATCCAGATAGTCGATATGCGGCTGCCAGGGTTTGGGGCAGCGCAGCCTGACCTTGGTGATGACGCTTTTGCCGGCCAGGCCACCAAAGCCGGTTTGCTTGAACACGCTGTCGCGGTAGCCGAAGCGGCAGACCGAGGCCGGCAGGTGCACGGCACGGCCGGTCACCAGGTCCACCGCATCCAGGCTGTCGAAGCGATCCTTCAGCTCGATACCATAGGCGCCGATGTTCTGGACCGGCGCGGCGCCGACCGTGCCGGGGATCAGGGCCAGGTTCTCCAGCCCCGGATAACCCTGCTCGATAGACCAGCGCACCAGCTCATGCCAGGGCACGCCGGCGCCAGCCTCGATAATCCAGGCATCATCCCGTTCTTCCAGCAGGCGCAAACCAGGAATCTCGATCTTCAGCACCACGGCCTCGATATCGCGCGTCAGCACCATATTGCTGCCGCCGCCCAGCACGAACTTGGGCGCGCGGCCCAGGCTGGGGTGGTCCACCACGCGGCGCACATCGGCTTCCGAGCGGATGCGCACCAGCTGGCGGGCCACAGCCGGCAGGCCGAAACTGTTGTAAGGCTTCAGATTGACGTCGCGCTCCAGCAGCCATGCCGGTGCGGTCGGCCCGTTAGGGGGATTTACAGCTTGTTCCTGCATGGCAGAATTTTCACCGATCGAGAGGCCGAACCCGGCCCCTCACCCCAACAGCAGACAAATAAACATGCCCAGCTTTGATACCGTCCTCGAACCCGATATGGTCAAGATCAAGAATGGCGTCGACAACAGCGCCAAGGAGATCGCGACACGCTTCGACTTCAAGGGCACCGGCGCCCGCATTGAACTCAAGGACAAGGAAATCCAGGCCTTCGGCGACAGCGAGTTCCAGCTCGAACAGATCGAGGCCGTGCTCTACGCCAAGCTGACCAAGCAGGATGTGGTCATCAGCTTCCTCGACAAGGCCGAGAAGATCGAGAAGCTCGGCGGCGACAAGGTCAAGCAGGTCTACAAGATCAAGGACGGCATCGAGTCCGAGCTGGCCAAGAAGATCGTCGCCGCCGTCAAGAAGAGTGCGCTGAAGGTGCAGGCCTCGATCCAGGGCGACACCGTGCGTATCACCGGGAAGAACCGCGACGATCTGCAGGTCGCGATCGCGATGCTGAAGAAGGACATGGCCGACACGCCGCTGTCCTACAACAACTTCCGGGACTGAACGCGTGCCGCCGCCCCGCGCCGCCGCCCTGTTCGCCCTGGTGCTGATGGTCGGCGCGGCCTGGGGCCAGAGCGTCAGCTTCAACGGCAGCCTGGGCGCCCAATCGGCCCTGCTGCTGATCGACGGCGAGGCGCGCACCGTGGCGCTGGGCCAGAGCGTGCGCGGCGTCAAGCTGCTGGCACTGGAGGATGGTCGCGCCACCGTCGAGTTCGGCGGCCGGCGCCACACCCTGGTGCTGGGCGCCTCCCCCGGCCGCATCGGTGACGGCAAGACCGCCACGGGCGCGAGCCGGCAGATCGTGCTGGCCTCGGGACCGGGTGGGCATTTCGTCGCCCAAGGCAGCATCAACGGCCAGGCCACGCAGTTCCTGGTCGATACCGGCGCCACCAATGTTGCGATCGCTCAGATCGAGGCCGAGCGCATGGGCCTGAAGTTCCGCGAAGGCCGCCGCGTGATGACCCAGACCGCCAACGGCACGGTGCCGGCCCATCTGCTACAGCTCGCCTCGGTGCGCGTCGGCGAGGTCGAGGTGCGCAATGTCGACGCCATCATCGTGCCCGGCCAGATGAGCCATGTGCTGCTGGGCAACAGCTTTCTGACGCGCTTTCAGATGCGCAGGGAGAATGATGTGATGACCTTGGAGCTGAGGTATTGACCCCCCGCTTCGGGCGGGGCGAGACGCGCGCATCACGCGCTATCTGAAAGAATAGGCTCCCGCTCCCATCCGCACATCGTCCATGCACATCAGAAATCGCCTGAACATCGCCACCGTTCTGCGCTGTGCTTGCCTGACCATCGCACTGGCAAGCGGTCCGACACTGGCCCAGGCTGACAATGCCAAAGCAGCCAAGTTCTATGAAGATGCGCTGGCCCGCTACGAGCGCAAGGACATTGCCGGCGCCATCATCCAGCTGAAGAACGCGCTGCAGATCGACAAGAGCCTATTGCCTGTGCAAGTGCTGCTGGGCAAGGCTTTGCTGATGAACGGCCAGGCCGCCGCCGCCGAGGTGGCGTTCAATGAGGCGCTGAAACTGGGGGTCAACCGTGCCGAGGTGCTCGTTCCGCTCGGGCAAGCCATGGTGGCCCAAGGCAAGCAGGCTCAAATGCTGGAGCAGGCATTGTTCTCGCCCACTGGCCTGCCGCCAACAGTGCAAGCTGCGTTGCTGCTGCTGCGCGCCTCGGCCCAGGGTGACCTGGGCGAAGGCCAGGCCGCGCTTCGCAGCATCGAGGCGGCCCGGGCGCTGGACGAGCGCTCGCCTGACAGCTGGATTGCCGAATCCCAGCTGAATTTGCGCATGCGCCGCCCGGTCGAAGCCATGGCAGCGGCCGAACGAGCGCTGGCGCTGGCCCCTGGATTGGCCGAAGCGCATTACCAGCAGGGAGCCGTGCTGCATGTGCGTGGCGACGAGCGCAATGCGCAGACCGCTTACGAACGGGCCCTGAAAATAGACGCCCGCCACCTGGAAGCCCGGCTGGCGCGCGCCGGCATCCATGTCGACCGGAACCATGATGCCGAGGCCGCCGCTGACGCGGCCGAAGTGCTTAGACTCTCGCCCGGCGAACCGCGTGCCGTCTACCTTCAAGCCCTGCTGAGCAGCCGCGCGGGGGACATGGCGAAGACTCGGGCCAAGCTCAGCGAGGTCGTGAACCTGATCGACCCGGTACCTATCGAGTTCATCCGTTACCGTCCGCAACTGCTGATGGTCAATGGTCTGGCCCATTTCGGCCTGGACGAGCCTTTGAAGGCCAAGCCCTATCTCGAAGCTTTCCAGAGAGGCCAGCCCAACAGCCCAGTGGCCAAGCTGCTGGCCCAGGTTTATATCGGTGAAAACAGTGTAGACAAGGCCATCGACGTGCTGGAATCCTATCTGCGCAGCGTGCCCCGTGATACCCAGGCCATTACCCTGCTGGCATCGGCCCATATGAGCCAGCGGCGCTATAGCAAGGCCACGACTCTGCTGCAATCGGCGCTGGGCCAGCAGGATATCCCGGATATTCGCGCGGCCCTCGGTCTGAGCTTGATGCGTGGCGGACAGAACTTGAATGCCCGCGCCCAGTTGGAGGAAGCCTACAAAAAAGACCCTCGTCAGACTGCCGCAGGCATGGCCCTGGCCACGCTCTATCTGCGTGAGGGCCTCACCCCACAAGCCCAGCGTATTGCCGAGTCGCTGCTGAAGCAGCAAAACAGCAACCCGACGCTGTTGAATCTGCTCGGGGTGGTCAAGCTTCAGGCGCGGGACTGGCAAGGCGCCCGAACGGCTTTTGAACAGGCATTGAAAACCGAGCCTGATCTGCTGCAGGCCAAGCTGGGGCTGGCCAGACTTGAGGTCGCTCAAGGGTCATTCGACGCCGCGCAGGCGCGGTTGAGTGCCTTGCTGAAGACCAATGAGCAGGACATCGACGCGCATCTGGAAATGGCTCAATTGGCCGAACGCCGAGGCAAGTCGGAAGAAGCCGTGCGTTGGTTGCAGAAGGCGGTGGATTACGCGGGGCCGCGCGAGAGGCGACCGAATTTCGCATTGGTCCAGTTGCACGAGCGACGCGGGGAAGCACCCGAGATGCTGGCCGCAGCCAAAGTGTTGCTGGCCAAAGCGCCCGAGGACAGTGCAACGCTCGGCATTTATGGTCGCGCGCAACTGCGCAACGGCGACCGGACAGCGGCACGGCAGACCCTGATTCACGCCGCACGCCAGATCCAGTCTGATGCTGGCGCGCTGCTCGAGATCGCAGGGCTACAGACAGCCGCCGGAGATCTGGCCGGCGCCCGTTACAGCCTTGAGAAAGCCCTTGGCTTTAGACCAGACCACCCACCAGCCATGGCCATGCTGGCCAGCCTGGAACTGCAGGACGGCGACAAGCTGCGTGGTGAGGCGCGTGCTCGCAAGGTGCTGCAACTTGAGCCCAAACGCGCGGCCAGCCACACGCTGATGGCTGAAGTCATGCTCGCCAAGGGAGATACCTCGGCCGCTGTGGATTCCCTGCGACGCGCGCATGAGTTGGAACCCAGCAGCGGCTCAGTGCAGCGCCTGATGCGCGTGCTGGAACCTCGAGATCGCAAGGCAGCCGGCTCTTTGGCCGAACAGTGGCTCAAGAACCATCCAAAGGATATCGCTGTGCAGCGCGCGTTGGCCGACGGCCATGCTCGACATGGCGACTATCCGGCGGCCCGCCAAGCCTATGAGAAATTGCTCAGGCAATTGCCTGGGAATGTAGAGATCAGCAATAACCTGGCCAACGTACTGCTGCGAATCGAGCCCGCGATGGCCTTGAAGATCAGCGAACAGACTCTTTCTGCCGCGCCGAACAATGTTGCCGTCATCGACACGGCCGGCTGGGCCAACCATCTGAACGGCCAGCACGAAAGAGCACTGAGGCTGCTACGCGACGCCCGGTTGCGCGCACCCGAAAGCCCCGATGTGCGCTACCACCTCGCCGCAGCGCTCTTGAAGGCTGGCAGGCCGGCCGAGGCGCGCGCCGAACTGGAATCAGCCATCCAGATCAACCCGAACTTCGAATCAGCCACGGAGGCCAGAAAGCTGCTGCAGACACTTAAGTGAGGGATGCCAGCCCTGTCAGGAAGTCTTACATTTGCACCAAAGCCGAACCGCGCCAATTCTCTAAGTACTTATTGCGATTGAAACTTTATAAGTTGGTACAGAACCTGCTTAAATCGTATAAACGGCAGTACAAGCCCAAACGCATACTGAGGAAGACAATGAAAACCAAGCACTTTGCTCATGCCGCAGGACTGCTGATCGGAATGAGCGCGAGCGTGATTTCGGGCAACGCCTTTGCTTTGTCCACCTGGAACTCCCAAAGTTGCACAGCATCCGGCAGCGCTCACGGCAATAACTACAGCTGCAGCGCGAACGGCATCACAGCGACTGTGACCGCATGGTCGACCACCGGTTCCTCGAGCACCTATCAGGACGCGACCGTCAATTTGTACTCGGGTGGCTTCGGCGTGCGCAACCGCAACCCCTATGACGGGAGCGACACCGGCACAACGCCTGATGAGCAGCAGGACCCACAACACTCCATCGACAACATGACCAATACCGACTTGGTATTGATCAATTTTGGGGCCGACTCCGTGGCGCTGAAGGCTTTGAGCCTCGGCTGGTGGACCAGCGATAGCGATGTGACCGTGATGCGATACAAGGGTGGCGCCGTGGGCAATACCTCATCATTGGCCGGCTTCGGTGCCGGCAATTTGATCTCCAATGGCTGGGAACTGGTCAAGAGCGTTGCCGATGTGGGCAATTTGCCAAATGACTCGACCACTTTCAATGCCGCCGGAGTCAGTTCGAGTTGGTGGCTGATCAGCGCCTACAACTCCACCTACGGAGGTTCGGGTACGGGCCTGGACACAGCAACCAAGGACTATTTCAAATTGCTGACCTTTGGTGGCGACAAGACTTCGCAAACGCCGGGCACTGGCGTACCCGAACCGGGCTCGCTCGCCTTAGTCGGCATTGCAGCTCTGGGCATGATGGGCCTGCGGCGACGCGCGAAGACCGCAAAGTAGCTACCCCCCTCAGCTTGCACTGTAAAGAGGCCGATTCGTCGGCCTCTTGCCATTTGGGCTGCACGCACTTCCCTGCTTGATCCCTCACCCTTTGTCCCTGCCGAGACAGGCACAAATCGAACGCTCGTGCTAAAAAGCCGCAAGCATTCTGAGGAGACAGCATGGACCTGAACTTCACCCCCGAGGAACTGGCCTTCCGGGCCGAGATCCGGCAATGGGTGGCCGAGAATCTGCCCAAGGACATCAGCCACAAGGTGCACAACGCCTTGCGACTGTCCAAGGACGATATGCAGCGCTGGGCCAAGATTCTTGGCAAGAAGGGTTGGCATGGCTGGGCCTGGCCAAAGCAGTTCGGCGGGCCGGGCTGGAATGCCGTGCAGCGCCATCTGTTCGAGGAAGAATGCGCGCTGGCCGGAGCGCCACGAGTCGTCCCCTTCGGCCCGGTGATGGTGGCGCCGGTCATCATGGCTTTCGGCTCGCCCGAGCAGCAGCAACGCCATCTGCCCGGCATCATGAGCGGCGAGGTCTGGTGGAGCCAGGGTTATAGCGAAACGGGTTCGGGGTCGGACCTGGCCTCGGTCAAATGCAGGGCCGAGCGCCAGGGTGACAAGTACCTCGTCAACGGCCAGAAGACCTGGACCACGCTGGGCCAATACGGCGACTGGATCTTCTGCCTGGTGCGCACCGACACCTCGGTCAAACCCCAGGCCGGCATCAGCTTCCTGCTGATCGACATGAAGTCGCCCGGGGTCACCGTGCGGCCCATCATCATGCTGGACGGCGAGCATGAGGTGAACGAGGTGTTTTTCGACAATGTCGAGGTGCCCGCCGAGAACCTGGTCGGCGAGGAGAACAAGGGCTGGACCTACGCCAAGTACCTGCTGGCCCATGAGCGCACCAATATCGCCGATGTGAACCGCGCCAAGCGCGAACTCGAGCGTCTCAAACGCATCGCCAAGAGCGAAGGCATGTTCGAGGACCAGCGCTTTCGCGACCAGATCGCACTGCTGGAGGTCGACATCGTCGCGCTGGAGATGATGGTGCTGCGGGTGCTGTCGGCCGAGAAGAGTGGCAAGCAAAGCCTGGATGTTGCCGGCCTGCTGAAGATCCGCGGCAGCGAGATCCAGCAACGCTATACCGAGCTGATGATGCTGGCGGCCGGGCCTTTCGCCCTGCCCTTCATCCAGGAAGCGATGGAGGCCGGCTGGCAGGGCGACCATATCGGCGCCGCCCATTGCGCGCCGCTGGCCAGCCATTACTTCAACTATCGCAAGACCACCATCTACGGCGGCTCCAACGAAGTGCAGCGCAATATCGTCGCCCAGACGGTGCTCGGCTGAAAGAAAGGACAGAAGATCATGGATTTCGACTTCAATGAAGACCAGGAATCGCTGCGCGACGCCGTGCGCCGCTGGGTCGACAAGGACTATGACTTCGCCCGCCGCCACGCCAGCGTCAAGGCTGGCGGTTTTTCCAGGCAGGCCTGGGAGGGCCTGGTCGGCCTGGGCCTGACCGCGCTGGCCGTGCCCGAGGCCCAGGGCGGTATGGGTTTCGGTCCGGTCGAGGCCATGGTGGTGATGGAAGAGCTGGGCCGCGGCATCGTGATGGAGCCCTATGCCCAGGCTGCCCTGATCGCGCCGGCCGTGCTCGCCCATGCACCGGCCGAGCTACAAGCGGCCTGGCTGCCCAAGATCGCCGGCGGCGAGGCCCTGATCGTGATGGCTCATCAGGAGCGTGGCGCCCGCTACCGCTTCGATCAGCCAAGCACCCGCGCCGACGGTCTGCTTCTGTCGGGCGCCAAAAGTCTGGTGCCGGCCGGTGACCAGGCCGATGCCTTCATCGTCCCGGCGCTGAGCCAGGGGGGCCTGGCCCTCTACCTGGTTGAACGCAGCGCGGCCGGCGTCTCGACCCGCCCCTACAGTCTGCAGGACGGCTCGCGCGCAGCCGAGCTGACGCTCATCAACACACCCGCCACGCTGCTGGTCGGCCCCCAGCAGGGCTTGGCCGTGCTGGAGCAGGCCGTCGATATCGGCATCGCCGCGCTGTGCGCCGAAGGCGTCGGCGCGATGGAGAAGCTGGTCGCGATCACGGCCGAGTACCTGAACACGCGCAAGCAGTTCGGCGTCGTGATCAGCAGCTTCCAGGCCCTGCGACATCGCATGGCCGATGTGAAGATGCAGCTGGAGCTGGCGCGCTCGATGAGCTATTTCGCGACGCTGAAGCTGGGCGACGAGCCCGCCTCGCGGCGCCGGGCGCTGTCGCAGGCCAAGCTGCAGCTGGGCCAGTCCCTGCGCTTCGTCGGCCAGCAATGCATCCAGCTGCATGGCGGCATCGGCGTCACCGACGAGTACATCGGCAGCCACTACTTCAAGCGCCTGACGACCATGGAAATGCAGTTCGGCGACAGCCTGCACCACCTCGGCGAGGTCAGCGCCCGCATGCAGGACACGGCGGGCGTCTTCGCCTGAGGCGGGCTGGCGGCCTGATGCCCGATTCCTCGATCTGCGATGTGGCCGGCCTGATGGTCGGCCACCATACCGACCACCGCCGCCCGACCGGTTGCACCGTCGTGCTATGCCCGCAAGGGGCCACCGCCGGCGTCGATGTGCGTGGCGCCGCGCCCGGCACCCGCGAGACCGATCTGCTGGCGCCCGAGAACACCGTGAACCGGGTTCATGGCCTGCTGCTGGCCGGCGGCAGCGCCTTCGGTCTGGACGCCGCCGCCGGCGTGATGCGCTGGCTGGCCGAGCGTGGCCACGGTGTCGCGGTGGGACCCGCGCGCGTGCCCATCGTGCCGGCCGCCGTGCTGTTTGATCTCTGGCTGGGCGATCCGGCGATCACCCCCGATGCGGCCTCGGGCTATGCGGCCTGCGAGGCCGCCAGCTCGCGAGCGCCGACCGAGGGTTCGGTCGGCGCCGGCACCGGTGCCACGCTGGGCAAGCTGCGCGGTATTGCGCACGCGATGAAGGGCGGCATCGGCACAGCCTCGGTGACGGTCGGTGGCATCACCGTCGGCGCTCTGGTGGTGGTCAATGCGATCGGTGACATCATCGACCCGGCCAACGGCCAGTTGATCGCCGGCGCGCGCGGCGACGACGGCCGGCCGCTGGGCATGCTGCAGGCGATGCTGCGCGGCGAGTTGCCCGCCGTGCCGCTCAGCGGCACGGCCACCACCCTGGGCATCGTCGCGACCGATGCCAGCCTGGACAAGGCAGCCGCCAAAAAGCTGGCCCAGATGGCACACGACGGCCTGGCCCGCACGATCAACCCGGTCCACACGGTCAGCGATGGCGATGTGATCTTCTCGCTGGCCACAGGCACGACGGGCGAACGCGGCGACCTCCGCCTGCTCGGGCCGCTGGCGGCCGAGGTCACCGCCCGCGCGGTCCTGCGTGCGGTGCGGGCCGCGACCGGCCTGCCCGGCCTGCCGGCTGTGGCCGAGCTGGCCGGATAATCGGCCCATGCGTCTGTCACAAATTCTATTTTCCCAAGGCTTCGGCACCCGCCGCCTGTGCGCCGGTCTGATCTACAACGGCGAGGTCAGCATCAACGGCGAGCTGATCGAGGACGCCGATGCCGAATTCGAGACCGAGGGCCTGGAATTCGTCGTCAGCGGCAAGACCTGGCCCTTCTACGAGAAGGCCCTGATCCTGCTGAACAAGCCGGCCGGCTACGAGTGTTCCCAGAAGCCCAAGCACCATCCCAGCGTGATGACCCTGCTGCCCGGGCCGCTGCGCGAGCGCAATGTGCAGCCGGTCGGACGGCTCGACGAGGACACCACCGGCCTGCTGCTGCTGACCGATGACGGCAGCCTGATCCACAAGCTGACCAGCCCCAAGCACCATGTGCCCAAGATCTACGAAGCGCAGTGCAAGCACGAGGTGACACAGGAGCAGGTCGCTCGGCTGCTGGCGGGGGTTGAGTTGCATGAGCCGGATCCGGCGCCCGGCAAGCCCGCACGCAAGGCCGAACAGGCGCGCGCGGAAGGCGCCGAGGCTTTCGATACGGCGGCTGGCACCCACGGCCTGCGCCTGACCTTGATCGAGGGCAAGTACCACCAGGTCAAGCGCATGGTCGCGGCGGTCGGCAATCGCGTAGAAGCGTTGCACCGCCCGCAGTTCGGCGCGCTGACCTTGCCTGCCGATCTGAAGCCCGGCCAGTGGACATGGGTCAGCAGCCCGAGCCTGATCACACCCTGAGTTTCCCTAGGCTTTGCGGCGGCCACACCACGCTTGCGGGTTCCTCCTAGGGTGTTTGTCATCGGCGATCTGTAGAACCTAGGGATTGATGCGGCGAGCGCCTTGCTTGCCGCCACCCGTCGTAGAGCGCCCAGCAAGGGTGCCGCGTCCTAGTTGTATGACACAGACGATCAGAGCCGAGCCCACGAGGGGCCGAGGGAACACCGAAGCTAGGGCCGACATCACCGCTCAGGTGGCGTCGGAGCGCCTCGCATCGCTGTACGAGATGACCATGGCCCCGACGCTGGCGGGCCTGCTGTTCAGTTGCTTCCCGGTCATTTTCCTGTGGCAGCATCTGCCTCGCCCGCTGCTGCTGGGCTGGCTGGCCGTGCGGCTCGCCATCGGCGGCCTGCGCTGCCTGGACGTGCTGCAGTTCCGCCGTGCGCGGCCGGCCAGCGGCCATAGTGGCCGCTGGCAGCTGCGCTATCTGCTGCTGCTGGCGCTGGACGCGCTGAGCTGGGGGGCGATGGGCTGGCTTTTCCACAGCCCGGCCGTGCCAGACCTGGACGGCATCATCCTGGCCTCAATGGTGGGGCTGGGCGCCGTCGGGCTGTTCTCGCTGGGCAGCGTCTGGCGCGCCCACCTGCTGTTCTCCGTGCTGGCCTTCGCGCCACTGGTGGCCTACCACCTGAGCCTGGGCACGCCGGCCGGCCTCTTCGTCAGCGCCGGTCTGGGGCTGTTCCTGGCCCTGACCCAGCTCGAGTCGCGCCGCGCCGAGGCCCGCAGCACCGAGCTGCTGCGCCTGCGCTTCGAGAATGCCTGGATCGCCGAGGAGCGCCAGTTGGCCCTGCAATCGGCCGAACGCGACAGCAGTAGCAAGAGCCGCTTCGTCGCGGTGATGAGCCACGAGATCCGCACGCCGCTCAACGGCATCCTGGGCATGACCCAGTTGCTGGAGCGCTCCGAGCTCGACACCCAGCAGCGCGAGCAGATCGACATCGTGCGCCGCTCGGGCCGCCATCTGCTGACCCTGGTCAACGACATCCTGGACCTGTCCCGCATTGAGTCGGGCAAGCTGGTGGTCGAGTCCGGCCCGGTGCTGCTGCGCGAGGCGGTTGACGATGTCTGCCGCCTGCTGTCGGGCAGCGCGCGCGAGAAGGGCCTGGCCTTCGAGCTCAGCCTCAGCCCTGCCCTGCCGGTCTGCGTACAGGGCGATGCCGACCGCATCAAGCAGGTGCTGCACAACCTGGTCGGCAACGCGATCAAGTTCACCGAGCGCGGCCGGGTCGCGGTCGAGGTCAGCACGGTGCTGGACATGCGCGCCGGCACGCTCCTGCGCTTCGCGGTGCGCGACACCGGCGAAGGCATCGCGCCGGACCAGATGGAGCGGGTCTTCGCGCCCTATGAGCAGGTGCTGCGGGGCGATGGCGCCGCGCCGCGCCGCCAGGAGGGCACCGGCCTGGGCCTGACGATCTCGCGCGAGCTGGCCCGCGCGATGGGCGGCGATCTGCGCTGTGCCTCGATGCCCGGTCAGGGTTCGGTGTTTGAGTTCACCCTGCCGCTGCAGGTCTGCGCGGCGCCCGAGAGCAGCCAGCCGCCAGCCCCGACCGAGCTGCCGCAGCTGGCCGGCCGGGTGCTGCTGGTCGACGACAGCGCCGTCAATCTGCTGGTCGCCTCCAGCATGCTGGAGCGTTGTGGCCTGGTCGTCGATCAGGCCGAGAACGGTCTGCAGGCGCTGGAGCGGCTCAAGAGCGCCGACTACGACCTGGTGCTGATGGACTGCCAGATGCCCGAGCTCGACGGCTTCGAGACCACGCAGAGCTGGCGCGCCCACGAGCGGCGCCAGGGGCTGACCCGCCTGCCCATCGTCGCGCTGACCGCCAGCGCGGTGAACAGCGATCGCGACCGCTGCCTCGAATGCGGCATGGACGACTACCTGGTCAAACCCTTCGAGCTGGATGACTTGGCGGCCATGGTGCAACGCCATCTGCGTGCGCCGGCTCTGGCCTAGGCCTGCGTAGATAATCCCTGAATGCATGTCTTTCGCGGCTTCCACCATCCCGGCATCGCGCCCGCCTGTGCGCTGACCATCGGCAATTTCGACGGCGTGCATCGCGGCCATCAGGCCATGCTGGCACTGCTGAAATCAGAAGCCCTGCATCGCGGGCTGCCGACCTGTGTGCTGACCTTCGAGCCGCATCCTCGCGATTTTTTCGCCGCCAAACTGGGCAAGCCCGAGCTCGCGCCGGCCCGTATCGCGCCGCTGCGCGACAAGCTCAGCGAGTTGGAGCGCTGCGGCATAGACCAGGTCGTCGTGCTGCGTTTCGATGCGTCGCTGGCCTCGCTGAGCGCGCAGGACTTCATCCAGCAAGTCCTGCAACAGGGCCTGGGCGCCAAGTACGTGCTGGTGGGCGACGATTTCCGCTTCGGTGCCAAGCGCCAGGGTGACTACGCGACGCTGGACGCGGCCGGCCAGCGCTTGGGCTTCGATGTCGCCCGCATGATGAGCTACGAGGTCCATGGCCTGCGCGTGTCCAGCTCGGCGGTGCGCGAGGCGCTGAGCCAGGGCGATATGGAGGCGGCCGCCAGCCTGCTAGGCCGGCCCTACTCGATCTCGGGCCATATCGTGCATGGCAAGAAGCTGGGCCGGATGCTGGGCGAGTCGGCGGCCGGTGCGGCCGATGGTTTTCGCACGCTGAACCTGCGCTTCCCGCATGACAAGCCGGCCGCCAAGGGCATTTATGCGGTGCGCACCCACGGGCTGACACAAGGGCCGCTGGACGGCGTCGCCTCGCTGGGCGTGCGGCCGACCATCGAGCATGCCGGCCGGGTGCTGCTGGAAGTGCATTGCCTGGACTGGCCGGCCGAGCTGGGCTCCGACGGGGCCTACGGTAAACTCGTGCGCGTGGAACTCCTGCACAAACTGCGCGACGAAGCCCGCTACGAGGGGCTGGACGCCTTGACGGCCGCGATCCGTCAGGACGTGGACAACGCGCGCGCCTATCTGAGCGGCCATGTGGCAACCCATGCCTCGCTGCGCCGCCAGACCACGCGCGACCGAATTTGAAGCGCTGAGCGCGCCTCCTCCTCAGCCTGTGCCCGCCGGGCACACCCCCGATTTGCAGGCTCACGCCTGCCCCTGATTGCCGCCTGCCATGACCGACGCCACCAAACCGGATTACCGCGCCACGCTGAACCTGCCCGACACCCCCTTCCCGATGCGCGGCGACCTGCCCAAGCGCGAGCCGGGCTGGGTCAAGAGCTGGGAAGACTGCGGTGTCTACAAGCGCCTGCGAGATGCTCGTGTGGGCCGCCCGAAGTTCGTGCTGCACGACGGCCCGCCCTACGCCAACGGCCAGATCCACATCGGCCATGCCGCCAACAAGATCCTCAAGGACATGATCGTCAAGGCGCGCCAGCTGGCGGGCTTCGATGCGGCCTACATCCCCGGCTGGGACTGCCACGGCCTGCCGATCGAGAACCAGATCGAGAAGACCTTCGGCCGCGGCCTGCCGCGCGACGAGGTGCAGGCCAAGAGCCGCGCCTACGCGACCGAGCAGATCGACCAGCAGCGCGCCGACTTCAAGCGCCTGGGCGTGCTGGGCGATTGGGAGAACCCCTACAAGACGATGAGCTTCGCCAACGAGGCCGGCGAGATCCGCGTGCTGAAGCGCCTGTTCGAGCGCGGCTTCGTCTACCGCGGCTTGAAGCCCGTCTACTGGTGCTTCGACTGCGGCTCCTCGCTGGCCGAGTTCGAGATCGAGTACGCCGACAAGCAGAGCCCGGCCGTCGACGTGGCCTTTCTGAGCGCCGAGCCGGCCAAGCTGGCCGCCGCCTTTGGCCTGCCCTCGCTGGCCAAGGACGCCTTCACCGTCATCTGGACGACCACGCCCTGGACCATCCCGGCCAACCAGGCGCTGAATCTGAACCCCGAGCTGAGCTACGCCCTGGTCGACACGCCGCGCGGCATCTTCATGGTGGCCGAGGCCCTGGTCGAGAAATGCCTGGCGCGCTGGAAGCTCGAGGGCCAAGTGCTGGCCACGACGCTGGGCAAGAAGCTCGACCTGCTGAAGTTCAAACACCCGCTGGCCCATGTCGACGCCGGCTATGACTGCGAGAGCCCGGTCTACCTGGCCGACTACGCCACCGCCGAGGACGGCACCGGCGTGGTCCATTCGGCGCCCGCCTACGGCCTCGATGACTTCAACTCCTGCGTCGCCCACGGCCTGGCCTTCAAGGACATCCTGAACCCGGTGCAGGGCAACGGCACTTACGAGGCCGAGCTGCCGCTGTTCGGCGGCCAGCACATCTGGAAGGCCAATCCGCTCATCGCCCAAGCGCTGGAAGACGCCGGCCGCCTGCTCTCGCACAGCAAGATCACCCACAGCTATCCGCACTGCTGGCGCCACAAGACGCCGGTGATCTACCGCGCGGCCGCGCAGTGGTTTGTGCGCATGGACGAAGGCGACGGTGTCTTCACCGTCGACAAGGCGCCGAAGACGCTGCGCCAGACGGCGCTTGAAGCGATCGCCGCGACCAGCTTCTATCCCGAGAACGGCCGCGCCCGTCTGCACGACATGATCGCCGGCCGGCCGGACTGGTGCATCTCGCGCCAGCGCAGCTGGGGCGTGCCGCTGCCGATCTTCCTGCACAAGGACAGCGGCCTGCCGCATCCGCAGACGCTGGAGTTCATCGAGCGCGCCGCGCAGCTGGTGGAAGCCGGTGGCGTCGAGGCCTGGGCAAAACTTGACCCTGCCGAATGGCTGGGCACCGAGGCTGAGGTCTACAGCAAGGGCAGCGACATCCTCGACGTCTGGTTCGACTCCGGCTCGACCTTCCAGCACGTGCTCAAGGGCAGCCATGCCGGCGCGGCACATGAGAGCGGCCCGGAGGCCGATCTCTACCTGGAAGGGCATGACCAGCATCGCGGCTGGTTCCATAGCTCGCTGCTGATCAGCTGCGCCCTCAACGACCGCGCGCCCTACCGCGGCCTGCTGACCCACGGCTTCACCGTCGACGGCCAGGGCCGCAAGATGAGCAAGTCGGTCGGCAACACCGTCGCGCCCCAGTTGGTCAGCGACAAGATGGGGGCCGAGATCATCCGCTTGTGGTGCGCCGCCACCGACTACTCCGGCGACCTCGCCATCGACGACAAGATCCTCGCCCGCGTCGTCGACGCCTACCGCCGCATCCGCAACACCCTGCGCTTCCTGCTGGCCAACACCAGCGACTTCGATGCCAAGAAGGACGCGGTGCCGCTGGCGCAGCTGCTGGAGGTCGACCGCTATGCGCTGGCGCGCGCGGCCGAGCTGCAGGCCGAGATCCTGGCGCACTACGAGCGCTACGAATTCCACCCGGTGGTGGCCAAGCTGCAGGTCTACTGCTCGGAAGACCTGGGCGGCTTCTACCTCGATGTGCTGAAGGACCGCCTCTACACCACCGCCCCCGGCAGCCTGGCGCGCCGCTCGGCACAGACCGCGCTGTGGCAGATCACCCAGGCCATGCTGCGCTGGATGGCGCCCTTCCTGAGCTTCACGGCCGAGGAAGCCTGGGCCATCTTCGACGGCGGCCATGCCGACGGTTCGATCTTCACCGAGACCTACTGGCAGTTCGAGGGCAGCGACAGCCACCTGATCGCCAAATGGGACCGCATCCATGCAATCCGCGATGCGGTCAACAAGGCCATTGAGGAAGTGCGCGCCGCCGGCGGTGTCGGTTCCTCGCTGCAGGCCGAGGTCAGCCTGGGTGTCAAGCCGCAAGACCTGACCCTGCTGCAAAGCCTGGGCGAGGATCTGAAGTTCGTGTTGATCACCTCGGCCGCCAGCCTGGTGCCGGCCGATGAACTCAGCGTCACGGTGACGCCGTCGAGCCAGGCCAAGTGCGAGCGCTGCTGGCATTACCGCGCCGATGTCGGCGCCAACCCGGCCCATCCGACGATCTGCGGCCGCTGCGACAGCAATCTCTACGGCACTGGCGAGCCGCGCAGCATTGCCTAAGCAAGCAGAAGGGGCGCCACAGCGCCCCTTCTTCGTCAGGGGAAGGCGGGCACGTTGGGCTCCAGGCCCTCGAAATGCGCCTCGGGATGGGTGCGCTCCAGCAGCTGCTCGATCTCGGTGACGCGCGAGCGCGGCACATCGACCATCAGCAGATACTGGCCGGCCTCGATGGCCTTATCAAACCGGGTCAGCCGCCGGCTGGGGGTCGAGCTGCCTATCATGCTGGACGACCAGGTGCCCAGCACCGCGCCGATGCCGGCCAGCGCGATCACGATCAGGGCCGGCGGTGCGGTACCAGCCAGCACATAGGCACCGACGACGCCCAGCGCCGCGCCGAGCCCGGCGCCCAGCAGCAGGCCGGTCTGGGCCGCCTCGACCAGGTCCGAGGTCTGCAGCACATTGGCCGCATGCAGGCCGCTCATATCGGCGCCTTCACGGGCGACAAAATGGATATGCGGCTCGCTGATGCGGGCCAGCAAGAGCTCGTTCATGGTTTTGACCGCGCTGCCTTGATCCGGCAGCAACCAGTAAATGCGTTTGCGCATAAGGACTCTCCTAGGGCGTTTGAGTGCACGAGGTCGATGTCTGCGGCAGCAGGGCGCGTCGCATGGCACGGCCAGAGCTTTCTTCTACTCCTGTTTGCCGGCGCAATCAAGCCAGCGGCTACAGTAGCAGCCTGCGTTCCCGCCCCGCCCCACTCTCATGACCAAGTCCTCTTCCTCGCCCCGCCTCATCCAATGGCTGGGCATCGCCCTGCTGATCATCGTGCTGGACCAGTTCAGCAAGACCCTGATCCTGGGCCACTTCCAGCTCGGCGACAGTCGCCATGTGACCGACTTCTTCAACGTCGTGCGGGTCCACAACACCGGCGCGGCCTTCAGCTTCCTGGCCGGCGCCTCGGGCTGGCAGCGCTGGTTCTTTGTCGGGCTGGGCGCGGTGGCCACCGTCTTCATCACCGTGATGCTGCGCCGCCACGGCCACCAGACCCTGTTTGCCTGGGCGCTGTCGCTGATCCTCGGCGGCGCGATCGGCAATGTGGTCGATCGCCTGCTGCACGGCTATGTGGTGGACTTCATCCAGCTGCACTGGGGTGGCTGGTACTTCCCGTCCTTCAACGTGGCCGACAGCGCGATCACGGTCGGTGCCGTGCTGCTGATCTGGGACGAGATCCGCCGCGTGCGCAAGGGCTAGCCCCGCTACACATCTGCTCGCGTCTGGCCTAGGCTCGCGCCATGAGCACCAGCGACGAGCCGGCCGAGACCTCGGCCTTTGACATCCAGCTGCGCACCCTGCGCTTTAGCGACCCGCTGCGCTGGCTGGCGGCCGGCTGGCGCGACTTCATCCGCGCCCCCGGCATCGGCCTGTTCTACGGCTTTTGCTTCATGGCCATGGGCTGGGCCCTGCTGAAGGTCTACGAGCATGCGCCGGCCTACACCCTGGCGCTGTCGGCCGGCTTTTTGCTGATGGGGCCCTTTATGTGCCTGGGCCTCTACCAGGTCAGCATGCGGCTGGAGCGCGGCGAGCAGCCCGACTTTGCCGACTCCATCCTGGCCTGGGAGGCGCGGCTGTCGCAGCTTGCGATCTTCGGCGGCGTGCTGCTAATCCTGGAGATGCTGTGGGGCCGCGCCGCGCTGGTGATCTTCGCGGTCAGCTTCGACGGCATGCCTGATCTGGCCGGCTCGCTGGCCAAGTTCCTCGACCCCGAGAACCTCGGCTTCGTCGTCACCTATCTGGGCGTCGGTGCGGTCTTCGCCGGCCTGATCTACGCGGTCAGCGTGGTCTCGATCCCGATGCTGCTGGACCGGCCGGTCGATGCCGTCACCGCCGGCTTGACCAGCCTGCGCCTGGTGCTGAACCAGACCGGCGTGATGCTGCTGTGGGGCGGCCTGATCACCGTGCTGGTGCTGCTGGCCCTGCTGCCCTGGTTTGCCGGGCTGCTGGTGGTCGGGCCGGTGCTGGGCCACGCCAGCTGGCACGCCTACCGCGCCGCCGTGACGGACTGAACAAGCCGGCACAAATTCTTCATCTCCGCAGCATCCGGCTCACGCCACAATGGAGGGCGTTGCCCTCCTCCTCCGGCCCCTGCCGCCCATGCTTGATTTCTCCAGCTTGACGCATTACGACTGGCTCGATGTGCCCATGTGGGTCTTCGATCCCGAGCGCCAGCGCAATCTCTGGGCCAATGCAGCGGCGCTGAGCTTCTGGAAGGCCGAGAGTGCCGAGGAATTCTTGTCGCGCGACTTCTCCGACACCACGCCCATGGTGCGCGAGCGGCTGGCGGTCACCGCCGCCGACCACGCCCAGGACAAGATCGTGCGCGAGCAGTGGACGCTATACCCCAAGGGCCAGGCCACCACGGTGCTGCTGGTGTCGCGCGGTATTCGCACACCGGATCGGCGCCAGGTCATGCTGTTCGCCGCCGACGCCCTGCCCACCGGGGTCGACAAAAGCATGTTGCGCGGCGTCGAGGCCTTGCAACACACCTCGGTGCGCATCGCGATGTTCAGTCTGAAGGACGGCAGCATGCTGATGCGCAACCCGGCCGCCGCCAGCTGCTTCGGCGGCCTGGCCGAGGAGCGCGGCAGCAAGGCCTTCATGGCGATGTTTCCCGAGCCCGAGCTGGCGCGGCGCATCTTCGCCCAGGTGCAGCGCGGCCAGACCTTCAGCGCCGATCTGGAACTGCTGACCAGCAGCGGCCGGCGCTGGCACGGCGTCGACGCCCGGCCGATGCGCGACCCGGTCACCGGCGAGCTGGTGATGCAATTCAATGCCCGCGACATCGCCGATCTGAAGGCCTCGCAGGCCGCGCTGGAGGCCGCCCGCGAGGTGGCCGAGGCGGCCAGCCAGGCCAAGAGCAGTTTCCTGGCCAATATGAGCCATGAGATCCGCACGCCGATGAACGGCGTGCTGGGCCTGACCGAGCTGGTGCTGCAGACCGAGCTCAACGAGCGTCAGCGCAAATTCATCGAGCTGGCCCATACCTCGGCCAAGGGGCTGATGGTCATCATCAACGACCTGCTGGACGTCGCCAAGATCGAAGCCGGCCGCGTCGTCATCGACAGCCAGCCCTTCTCCTTGCACGACTGCCTGCGCGAGGCTCTGCACCCGCTGCTGCTGCATGCGCACGAGAAGAGCATCTCGCTGCATGCCAAGGTGCAGCCGGGCGTGCCGCAGCGGGTGCTGGGCGACGCGCTGCGGCTGCGCCAGGTGCTGGTCAATCTGGTCGGCAATGCGCTGAAGTTCACCGAGAAGGGCGAGGTGCGCCTCGAAGTGCAGCGTCTCGACGAGGACAGCGCACCGGCGCCGCTGCGGCTGCGCTTTTCGGTGCACGACACCGGCATCGGCATGACGCGCGAGCAGATCGCCCAGGTCTTCGACCCCTTCACCCAGGCCGACGGCAGCATCACCCGGCGCTACGGTGGCACCGGCCTGGGCCTGACCATCGTGCAGCGCCTGGTGGGCCTGATGGGCGGCCAGGTCGCGGTGGAGAGCCAGCCCGGCACCGGCTCCTGCTTCAGCTTCGAACTGGCCATGGCCCGCCTGCCGGCGCCCGAGTCGGCGGCCAATTCACCGTCGCCTCTGCCCTCGACCTCAGACCAGCAGCACGCCTGAACCGATGGTCGTGCGGGCCTCGAGCTCGCGGTGCGCTTGCACCACATCAGCCAGCGCATAGCGCTGCTCGACACGGATCGTCACCTGACCGCTGCCGACAACCGAGAACAAATCGTCGGCCATCGCCTGCGTTGCCTCGCGCGTCGCCATGTGCGTGAACAGCGTCGGCCGGGTCACATAGAGCGAGCCCTTGGCGGCCAGTTGGCCCAGTTGCACCGGCGGCGCAAAGCCCGAGGCATTGCCAAAGCTGACCAGCAGGCCGAAGGTCGCCAGGCTGTTCAGCGAGCCCTCGAAAGTGTCCAGGCCCACCGAGTCGTAAACCACCTTGACGCCCTTGCCGCCGGTGATCTCGCGCACCCGCGCGGCGAAGTCCTCGCGCCGGTAGTTGATCGCATGGCTCGCGCCCGAGGCCAGCGCCAGCGCGCATTTCTCATCCGAGCCGGCCGTCGCGATCAGCTGCAGGCCCAAGGCCTTGGCCCACTGGCAGGCGATCAGGCCGACACCGCCGGCGGCGGCATGGAAGAGCACGAAATCACCGGCCTGCAGACCGCCCTGCGGCAGGGTACGGCGCAGCAGGTATTGCGCGGTCAGGCCCTTGAGCATCATCGCGGCGCCGGTCTCGAACGAGATCGCGTCCGGCAATCGCACCACGCAGCGGGCCGGCATCACGCGCGCCGTGCAGTAGGCGCCGGGCGGCTGGCTGGCATAGGCGGCGCGGTCGCCAACGCTCAGATGCGTGACGCCCTCGCCCACCGCTTCGATGACACCGGCGCCCTCCATGCCCAGGCGGGCCGGCAGCGGCAGCGGGTAAGCGCCATTGCGGTGGTAGACGTCGATGTAGTTCAGGCCGCAGGCCTGATGGCGGATGCGGATCTCGCCAGGCCCGGGCTCGCCGACCTCGATATCGACCAGCTGCATCGCCTCCGGTGCGCCCGGCTGCAGGATCTGGACGGCTTTTTCGCGACGGCTCATAGGCTCTCTCCTCAACGTCAATGGATGAATTCCGCTATCGTGCCAGCCTTTGCCAGATCCTGCCGACGCCGCCGATGCTGACCCCGCGCCTTGCCCTGATGCTGACCCTGCCACCGCTGCTGTGGGCCGGCAATGCGGTGGTCGGCCGTCTGATGGCCGGTAGCGTGCCGCCCTTGCTGCTCAACGCGATGCGCTGGAGCCTGGTCTTTGTGCTGCTGCTGCCACTGGCCTGGCGGCTGTTGGTGCGGCCGCAGCAATGGCTGAGCCGCTGGCGCTATCTGGCGCTCAGCGGACTGCTGGGCATGGGCTGCTACAACGCGTTGCAGTACCAGGCGCTGCGCAGTTCCAGTGCGCTCAACGTCACGCTTATCGCCGCCAGCATGCCGGTCTGGATGCTGGCCATCGGCGCGCTGGTCTTTAAGGTGCGGCCCAGCCGCTGGCAGATAGGCGGTGCGCTGCTGTCGCTGGTCGGCGTGGCCTTTGTGATCGCGCGCGGGCAGCTCGCCAATCTGGCCCGGGTGCAGTTCGTGGCCGGCGATCTGCTGATGCTGCTGGCGGTGTTCTCCTGGGCGATCTACAGCTGGATGCTGGCGCGGCCGCCGGCCCATATGCGGGGCGAGCAGAAGCCCTCCTGGAACTGGGCCGAGATCATGATGTCGCAGCTGATCTTCGGTCTCGGCTTCGCCGGGCTGATGGCCGGCGTCGAGCAGAGCTACACCGAGCAGCCCCTGGTCTGGGGGCCAGGTCTTGCGATGGCCCTCGTCTATGTGGCCATCGGCCCCTCGCTGATCGCCTACCGCTGCTGGGGCCAGGGCGTGGCCGAGGCCGGGCCGGCGATGGCGGCCTTCTTCGGCAATCTGACGCCGGTGTTCGCCGCGCTGATGTCCACTGCGCTGCTGGGCGAATGGCCGCAGTGGTACCACGGCGTGGCCTTCGCGCTGATCGCGGCAGGCATCGCGGTCTCGGGGCGGCGCTAAGCGGCGGTTAAGCGGCGGCTAAGCGGCGGATCGCCCCCCAAGCTAGAACCGCGCCGGCGGGCCTCGCCATGCCTAGAATCAGCAGCTGCAACTACAACGGGGGCTCTCGATGACAAAGCATAAACACTCGTGGCTGGCCTTGGCCTGCGGTCTGGCACTGGCGGTCCCGCTGCAGGGCCTGGCGCAGGAACTCGGCAAGGGCGGCTCCAAGGCCACCGGCGGCGTCGGCCCCGATGGCGCCCAGGGCGCCTCGGCCGAGCTGGAGAAATGCGAGGCCCCCAAGGGCACGATTGCGGTGGTCGAGCCGCAGTCGGCGCTGTCGGTAGCGCTGCAGCGCTATCAGCTGGGCTCGCCCACCAGCGTGATCCGCATGCTGATCCAGCAGTCCAACTGCTTCCAGGTGGTCGAGCGCGGCATGGCGATGCAGAACATGATGCAGGAGCGTGCATTGGCCCAGTCCGGCCAGTTGCAGGCCGACCAGAACATCGGCAAGGGCCAGATGGTGACGGCCGATTTCCTGGTCACGCCCAATGTGGTGTTCAGCGAGAACAATGCCGGCGGCATCGGTGGCGGCCTGCTGGGCGCCTTCGGCGGCAATGCCGGGCGACTGATCGGCGGCATCGTCGGCGGGCTCAAGTTCAAGCAGGCCCAGACCAGCCTGCTGCTGGCCGACTCGCGCTCCGGCATCCAGGTCGCGGCGGCCGAGGGCAGCGCCGAGAAGGCCGATTTCTCGCTGGGCGGCGCGCTGTTCGGCGGCGGTGGCGGCGCGGCGCTGGGCGGCTATTCCAACACCAATGAGGGCAAGGTCATCGTCGCCTCCTTCATCGACAACTGGAACAACATCGTCCGCTCGATCCGCAACAACCCGTCCTTGATACAGGCCCGCGCCGGCGAGGCCTCGCAGCGCAATGCCGCCACCAGCGTGCAGGCCGGCGCGGCGGCCGAGGGTGATGTGATGGTGCCCAAGATCGGCGGGGCCAAGGTGTTGCGCCAGCCGCGCGAGGGTGCGCCCGAGTTGCAGACCCTGGCACGCAGCGACGAGGTGCTCTACCTCGGCGAAGAGCGCGATGGCTTCCTGAAGGTGCAGTCGGGCAAGGGCGAGGGCTGGATCAAGAAGGTGCTCGTCAAGAAGCAATGACGCCTCCGCCCGGCGATCAGGGGCGCAGCGTCAGCGTGTAGCGCGTCTGGCCGGGCAGGAAAGGCAAGGCCTGACCCTGCAGCCAGGCCTGGTGATCGGCGCGGTAGAACGGCGACAGCGGGTGGCCGGACTGGCCGGCCGGCACGCTCAGAATGCCCCGGGCCTCCTGGCCCGGCGCCACCACCATGCGCTGGGACTGGCCATGCACGCTCTGCTGCACCCGCGGCATATGGCGATCGCCGGCCAACGGCGTGTCCGGCATGTCCAGCCAGGGGCCCAGCAGCGGCAGGGCCTGGCTCAGCGGATGCCTGATCGCGGCGCGGTTCTGCTCGCCCCAGTTGGCGTCGGCCAGCTGACGGCTGGGCGTGGCTTCGAGGATTTTCTTGCGGCTGTCCAGCACCGCCTGCTCCAGCAGGGCCTGCCACGAGGCCTGCGCCTGCGGCAGCGTGTCGGCACGGCGCGCCTGCAGCAGGGCCCAGCCGGGCGTCTCGGGCGCCAGCTTCAGATCGCGCAGGCGCAGCTGGCGCGACTCCAGCAGGGCCGCCAGCGGCGCGAACAGCTGTTCCAGCACCTGCTCGCGCCAGCCGCGCAACAGCCGGTAGCCGACCGCATCCGGACTGGCCGCTGCGGCGCTTCGCTCGATGGCGGCGCGGTAGTCGGCCAGGCCATGCTGCTGCACGAACGCCGGCGTCAGCACCTCATCGAGCAGCAGCCGGCGCCAGCGCTGCAGGAACAGCGCGCGGTGGTCGAGCTGGATCGCATGCAAATCGGCCTCGCCCAGCTTGGGCTTGGCAAACAGGCCGTCGCGGATCTGCTGGCCGCGCGCGCCGAGGTCGTAACCGCCCTCGCCGATCAGGGCCAGGGCCGCACCGCCGACCGTGCGGGCATTGGCGGTCCAGAGCCGGCCTTCGGAAGGATCGACCAGCCGGGGCCAGGCGGCGTCGCCAGCGCCGAGGTAGCCACGCCAGCCCTGGCGGCCATCGCTCCAGTCCTGCGGCACATTCAGATCGTCCAGCTCGCGTTTGGGCAGCGCGCCAATCAGGGTCCAGCCGATGCGGCCGGCGGCATCGGCCACCAACAGGTTCTGCGCCGGCAGGCCGGCGCCCTGTGCCAGCTGCATGGCTTCGTCAACCGAGGCGGCGCGCTCCAGCCCCATCAGGCGCAGATTGAGGCCCTCGACATCATGAGCCACCCAGCGCAAGACATGGCCCTCGAAGGGCGCCGCCAGGCGCGGGCCCCAGATCGTTTCCTGCACCTCCTGCTCGACCGTCGCACCACCCGCCACCTCGATGCGCTCGAGATGGCGGCTCAGCGGCAGCTCGCCCTGCGGGCTTTGGTAATGGGTGCCGGCGGCGTTGAGCTTGAGCAGCACGACATCGGCCCAGTCGGCCGTGGCATTGGTGAAACCCCAGGCGACGGCGCCGTTGCTGCCGGCCACGATGGCCGGTGTGCCCGGCAGGCTGACGCCGCTGACCTGATGCGCCCTGCCAGCCTCGGTCCAGCGCAGCTGGGCCTTGAACCAGATCGCCGGCACGCGCAGGCCCAGGTGCATATCGTCGGCCAGAATGGCCGCGCCATGCGGGCTCAGCGCGCCGCTGACGGCGAAGTTGTTGCTGCCGATGTCGCGGCTGTCCTGCAGCCCGCAGTCGCCCCGGCAAGCCAGTTTGGCGGCGCGCAGCGCCTCGGGCAGCGGCGTGGCCGGCACGGCCACCGGCTGCACACGGCTGCCGTCGATCGCGGCCTGCCAGTCGCTGCTGTGCTGGGTCAGGAAGGCATACCAGTCGGGGGGCACACTGTGCTTCAGCACGCCCATCGCCAGATCGTCGCGGCCCTGCGAGGACTGCAGATCCAGATACATGCTGTAGATCACCAGCAGCGAATCGGTGCTCTGCCAGGGCCGGGGCTGCTGGCGCAGGATCAGGTACTCGAAGGGCCGCGCCCCCAGGGCGGCAAGGCCCTCGTTGACACCGGCCGTGTAGGCGTCGAGCAGGCTGCGCTGCTCGGCCGGCAGGGCCGCCAGCGCCACCGCGGCGCGGTGGCGGAAGCGGTGCAGCCGGCGTCCCTGGTCCAGCGGCAGCGCCTTGGCGCCG
>NZ_JAQOWX010000004.1:0-97581 GCF_028462495.1 Paucibacter sp. XJ19-41 | reverse complement strand
GATCTTCACGCCGCCGCCGGCGCCGCGCGGCTGGGCTTGGGCCGCACGCCCCCCGCTGCGGCATGCTGCCGCCGGGCTGGGCCTGGCGACGCTGGCCCTGGTGCTGGGTCTGAACTTCGGCAAGCCGACGCAAACGCATAACTACGCCACCGAGCGCGGCCAGCGTGAGTCGGTCACGCTGACCGACGGCTCAAAGCTGACGCTGAACACCGCCACGCAGTTGCGCACCGAGGTGACGCCACAGGCGCGCCAGGTCTGGCTGGAGCGCGGCGAGGCCTTTTTCGACATCGCCCACGATGCCAAGCGCCCCTTCGTGGTCCATGCGGGCAAGCAGACGGTGACCGTGCTGGGCACCAAGTTCTCGCTCTACCGCGACGGCGACAAGCTGCGCGTGGCCGTGCTCGAAGGCCGGGTTCAGGTGCAGGCCGAGCAAAACCGCCCTGCGGTGCTGACCCGCGCGGACACCGCGCTGGCCGACGCCGGCAATCTGCTGCTGACCAAGCTGTCGCCGCAGCAGCTGACGGCCAGCCTCGGCTGGCTGCAGGGCAAGCTGGTCTTCAACGAAGTCAGCCTGGCCGAGGCCGCGCGCCAGTTCAACCGCTATGGCCGCAAGCAGCTGGTCATCAAGGACGAGGCCGCCTCACGCATCGTCATCGGCGGCGTGTTCGATGCCGCCAATGTCGAAGCCTTCGCCCGCCTGCTGCATGCCGGCTTCGGTCTGCAGGTGCAGGTTCAGAACGAGGAGATACAGAGTTCCAGCCCGGCGTCCTGAGCCGGGCTGGCGGCGTCGTAAGTCTTGCAGCCCGTCTTCCGATGCCCAGCTCATGGAGCCTGTATAGGAAGATGGCTGCAGATGCGGCGCCGCAACGGGCACCCTGAAACTGCGCCACGTTTTGAGCCCAGCAGACCAACAAGGAACCCAGTCGCAGACTCAAGGATCTGACGCAGCACTGAGGATGTTGTTCTCGACAATTAAAGTCGTAAACAGTTAGGAGCGCCGTTGAACGGCCGCTATCGCTCAGATGCGCAGGTCACTTTCGACCCGGGGCGGACATTCGAGCCGGCGAATTGGCCAGCTGGGAGCGGGCACCCAGCATCCTCATGAGCGGCAAATGGTTGGCCGGCGCTCTCGGAAGAGATCAGTAGAAGGCAGAGCTGTAGAAGCTAACCCAGAGCCCTCCGTTGGACCCCATCCGGCGTCGTCAAGCCGGGAGGAGCTGCGCCAAGTGGCCCTATGCCGCCGCGCTCGCATGCCCTGGACGCGAAAGCCGAGTTCCCGCCGCGAGGAGTACGACACCACCGAGGACCGAAATTGCGTTCAGGACTCCATGTGCCGTCATCAAGCGCGCAGAGTCGATGCTGAGGGCCGAGACCCAGGCGGCAAGGTATGGCTGGGCATGCATGAGGAGCAGCAGCCCAGCAGTACCGCGAAGCAGGAGATTCCATGGCGAGCGTTCTCCCTGGGCGCTGCGAACAAGTAAGAAAACACTGGCGGCCACGAACACGAGGGTGAAGGGGGTAGCGAAAGCACCGCGCACCGCGGGCGAAGATTCGAAGATGTGACCGATAGGAATCCAGGCGAGGCACGCCGCGCCCAAGGTCCATGCCAGCGCACGGGTGCGCAGCGACTCTCTGCCATCGCCGTGCGTCATCACGGCGGCAGATGGTTTGAGGACGAAGGGCAGGACCAGGAGGCCCAGCAAGCCAATTGCCACGTCCACGGCCAACAGCGTCGGGTAGCCCCAGGCTTGCGCGACTTTGCCTTGCCAAGAGGCGGACATGGCGAGCCCCAGGTTGTTGAGGGCTGCATAAATTGTGAACTGGGTTGCCGCGACGCCTGGATTGGTGACATCCATGAACACGGCAAAGCGAGCACCGATCATGAGGCAGGCCAAGAACTGATAAGCGACAAGCGCAATCCATAGCGCCTGTGCAAGGGCGGGGCCTGCGACCTGCTTCCCCATGGCCGGCATGATGTGGCCGTGCATCTGGAGTTGCCACATGAGCCATAGCGTAGGGATGCAAGCGGCCAGGGTGCTGAAGGCGATGAGCCGCTTCTTGCCGACACGATGGCTGAGGAAGCCGCCGACCAGCGTGCCGCATACCGCGGCAATCGAGCCGGCAAGGCTGAGCTGAGCAAGCTCCGTCGGAGAAAACCCAAGCTCAACGGCAAGCGTCGACTTGAGTGACAGGTTCAAGGACAAGGCGCCAGCGGGCAGGAGGCAAAACAGCAGGCAGGCAAATGCGCCCTGCGATCCAGTGAGGGCCTTGTACGCGTGCAGCGAGAAGTCGCGCATCGCCGCAAGCGAACCGCGCATGCCCACTGCCGGCGTCGGCCCACCCGTCACTTCCGCAGCAGGCTGCTCACGCATCGGGAGTACGACGAACGTTGCGATGGCCAGAACCGTGCCAGCGACCAGCAGGAACCCATTGCTGAAAGAGCCATGCCCGATAAGGAAGAGGACGCCCGGCCCGCCCAAGGCCTGTCCGCACACCATGCCGGCGTACATCAAGCCATTCGCGAACCCTCGCTCTTCCTCGGGCAGCGCATTGACCGCAAGACCATCGATCGCGACGTCCTGCAAGGCGGCAAAGATGTTGTGAACGAAGAAGATTGACGTGACGATAGTGAGGTTGCCCGCGAAGCTGATCTGTGACAGCGCCAGTAGAGTCGCCACCATAGCCAGCTGACATCCGAGGATCCAGGCACGGCGATGGCCGAATCTGCGGAATCGAATGGCATCCACGAAGGGGCCGCCGATCCACTTCAGGGACCAAGGAATGAGCAATGCGGCGATGAAAGCGCCAATCGCAGCCGGCTCAAGCCCTTCGCGCCTGAGTTGCGACACCACGGCCACCGTGGCAAATCCGAGCGGAAGCCCCTCGGAAACGTACAGCAGGAAGAACGCCCACAGGCGCCCTTTCTTCGAAGCCAATAGATTGAAACGCCCCATCGAGATACTCACTAAACTGAAAAGCCGCAACTCGCCGTGCGCGGGTTGCAAAGGGGGCGAAGAATAACCGCCCTCATGTGGTGACGAACATTGGCAGTCCAGGAGAAAAAGGACAGCCCCGCGAATGAGCCAACGATGCGGGGCAACGTCCTGCTGGACGCCGTTCAGGCCTGTCGGCTCGATGGCAGCCCGAGTGCCCTGGCCACGCCAGCGCCATAGTCGCGGTCGGCGCTGCTGCAATGTTCAATGTGACGAAGCTGGATCTCCAATCCTGCACCGGCGATCGAGCGCGCCGTGTTTTCGAACAAGGTTTGCCGCTGTTCCGGCGCCATCAATCGGAACAGGGCACCAGGTTGGGAGTAGTAGTCGCCGTCGTCTCGATGATTCCAATGGCTCGCCGCACCGCTGAGGCTCAGCGGAGGCTCGCGATAGTCGGGTTGCTCGGCCCACTCTGCGGAGTCATTGGGCTCGTAGGCTGGCGTGCTGCCATGATTGCCGTCCGTACGCATCGCACCGTCCCGGTGATAGCTGTGCACAGGGCAGCGCGGCCTGTTGACCGGAATGAGGTGATGATTCACGCCCAGCCGATAGCGCTGCGCGTCCCCGTAGGAGAAAAGCCGCCCCTGCAGCATCTTGTCGGGCGAGAAGCCGATGCCGGGAACGACGTTGGCCGGATTGAAGGCGGCTTGCTCGATCTCGGCGAAGTAGTTGGCCGGATTTCGGTTGAGCTCGAGAACGCCCACTTCGACCAGCGGATAGTCCGCATGTGGCCAGACCTTGGTGAGGTCAAAGGGATTGAAAGCCAGCTGTTCCGCATCGGCCTCAGGCATGACCTGCACGCAGAACTTCCAGCAAGGAAAGTCACCCTTGTCGATGCTGTCCAGAAGATCGCTCTGGTGAGTTTCCCGGCTTTGTCCGATCGCGGCCTGTGCCTCGGCGTCGCTCAGGTTCTTGATGCCCTGCATCGAAAGCCAGTGGAACTTGACCCAGAAGCGCTCGTTGCTGGCGTTGATGAAGCTGAACGTGTGGCTCCCGAATCCGTGCATGTGGCGATAGCTGGCCGGTATGCCTCGATCGCTCATGAGCACCGTAATCTGATGGAGCGCCTCGGGCAGGCGCGTCCAGAAATCCCAGTTGTTCTTTGCGCTGCGCAGGTTTGTGCGCGGATCCCGCTTGACCGCATGGTTGAGGTCCGGGAACTTGAGCGGATCGCGCAGAAAGAACACCGGCGTGTTGTTCCCGACGAGATCCCAGTTGCCCTCCTCGGTATAGAACTTGATGGCAAAGCCGCGGATGTCCCGCTCCGCGTCGGCCGCGCCACGTTCGCCTGCAACGGTCGAAAAGCGCACGAAGATGCTTGTCTGCTTGCCAATCTGGGAGAACAGTTTGGCCCGCGTGTACCGGGTGATGTCATGAGTCACAGTGAACGTGCCATAGGCACCTGAGCCCTTGGCATGCATGCGCCGCTCAGGGATCACCTCCCGATCGAAGTGGGCCAGCTTCTCCAGGAACCACACGTCTTGCAGCAACTGCGGACCGCGAGGTCCAGCCGTCAGGACGTTCTGGTTGTCAGCGACCGGGCAGCCAGCGCCGGTCGTCAGCTTCTTGTTCATTCGCGCGCTTCCTCGGTCTCTAGCGGTATCGATGCGATCAGCGAACTGCTGCAGCGGACTCGATCAGGTCGGCAACCGCCTGCGGGTGAGATGTCATCACCACATGCGAAGCCCCTTCAATGACTACCGTCTTGCGAGAGCCCGCCCGATCTGCCATGAAACCAAGTCCTGCGGCGGGTATGTTCAGATCCCCCGTGCCGTACACGAAGTAGGAGGGGAGCTTCTTCCAGGCTGGCGCACCACTTGCTTCCACAAGTGCGGCTTCGGCGATGGGGCGCTGCGCCGCTGCCATCAGGCGTGCCTGAGATTCGGAGACATCGGCAGCGAACTGTTGCCAGAATTTGCCCTGGTCGATATAGAGGTCCACACCGCCCGATGGCAAAGGAATGGGCTTGGCAAGAGCGCCACCCAGAGTGCCTCCGGGAAACTTGCCGGCCAGCTGGCCCGCGCTTTCGCCCTCGTCAGGCGCGAAGGCCGCCACATAGACCAGCGACTTGACCTGCGACTTGCCCGCAGCGGCATTGGTAATGACAGCACCACCGTACGAGTGGCCGACCAGCACCACCGGACCCGGGATGGCATCAACGATGCTGGCGACGTAGCGCGCATCCCCGGCCACGCTGCGCAGCGGATTCGCGGCCGCCACCACGGGATAGCCGCTTTGGGTCAAATGGGTGACCACACCGTTCCAGCTGGATGAATCGGCAAAAGCGCCGTGCACGAGAACGATGGTGGGCTTGATGGAAGAAGTATTCATGGCTTGAGCCTGTGCATTGGATTGGGTAAGGCCGGCAGCGAGGCTGACGGCAACGAGGAAGGCATGGGATTTCATGGCGAGGTCCGTGGGCGGAGTCAGCTGCGGAAGAGATCGAACGGCGTTCAGATGGACGAAGGCGAGTTCGCGTTTCAGTTGGACGACTTGATGAACTCCAGCAGGTCTTGATTCAGGCGGTCTTTGTGGGTGTCGGTGATGCCGTGCGGACCGCCGGCGTACTCGATGAGCTTCGCGCCCTTGACGAGCTTGGCCGTCACGCGTGCAGTCGTCTCGATCGGCACGATCTGGTCGTCGGCACCGTGGATGACCAGCGTCGGGACAGTCAGGCGCTTCAGGTCCTCGACGAAGCTGGTCTCGGAGAACGCCTTGATCGAGTCAAGCGTTGCCTTGTGACCGGCCTGCATGCCCTGCACCCAGAACGTGTCAATCTGGCCTGTGGATGCCTTGGCGCCGGGGCGGTTGAAGCCGAAGAACGGGCCGCTGGCGAGGTCCTTGTACAGCTGGGCACGGTTGTCGATCGAGGCCTTTCGCAGCCCGTCGAACACATCCAGACTCACCCCGTTGGGGTTCTCCTGCGTCTTGACCATGATGGGGGTCACGGCGCCGACGAGCACCACCTTCTTGACGCGCGCCGTACCGTGGCGGCCGACATAGCGAGCGACTTCACCCCCGCCCGTCGAGAACCCGACCAGCGTCACGCCACGCACGTCCAGCGCGTTGATGACGGCAGCCAGGTCGTCGGCATAGTGATCCATGTCGTTGCCGTTCCAGGGTTGACTGGAGCGGCCATGCCCGCGGCGGTCATGCGCAATCACGCGAAAGCCCTTGTCCGCCAGGAATAGCATCTGCGCTTCCCAGCTGTCGGAGTTCAATGGCCAGCCGTGGCTGAACATCACCACCGGTCCGTTTTTCGGACCCCAATCCTTGTAGTAGAGCTCCACGCCGTCGCGCGTCGTGATGGTGCTGGCCGTCTTCGCCATCGGTGCATGCGATGCACTCGCCCGGACTGGGTCGACCTTGCCGCTGGGCGATTGCGCCTGAACGGAGCCGTGGATCGTGCCGGTGACAAAGCCGATGGCGAGGAGCAGTTGGGTGATTTTCATGATGATTTCCTTGAAAGGTAGTGGGAGGTCAAGAAGCGATGAAGCTGAGGAGGTCGGCGTTCAGCCGGTCCTTGTGGGTGTCGGCCAGGCCGTGCGGGGCGCCCTCGTAGACCTTCAGCGTGGCGCTGCGCAGGGCTTTGACGGCAAGCCGGGCCGAGGTGTCGATGGGCACGATCTGGTCGTCATCGCCATGGATCAGCAGCGTCGGCACGGTGACCTGCTGTAGATCGGCGCTGAAATCCGTCGCCGAGAAAGCCGCAATGCACTCGTAGGTGCTGCGGTGGCCTGCCTGCAGGCCCTGATCGCAGAAACGCTCGATCAGCGCTTGGGAGGGCACGGCCCCGGGCCGGTTGAAACCGTAGAACGGGCCGGACGCGATGTCTCGGTACAGCTGCGCACGGTTCTCGATCTCGCCTTTGCGCAAGCCATCAAAGACTTCGAGAGGCACGCCGTCCGGGTTGTTCGGTGTTCGCAGCATCAGCGGGGGGACGGCGCCCACCAGCACGACCTTGGCGACGCGCCGTGTGCCATGCCGGCCGATATAGCGAACCACCTCGCCGCCTCCGGTGGAGAAGCCCACCAGGACGACGTTGCGGAGGTCCAGAACTTCCAACAAGCTCGCCAAGTCGTCGGCGTAGCCGTCCATGTCGTTGCCGTTCCAGGCCTGACTCGATCGTCCGTGGCCGCGGCGGTCATGGGCGATGGTTCGGTAGCCCTGGTTCGACAGGAACAGCATTTGCGATTCCCAGCTGTCCGCGCTCAGCGGCCAGCCGTGGCTGAAGACGATGGGCAGACCGCTTCCCCAGTCTTTGTAGTGAATGCGCGCGCCGTCTCGGGCGGTGAAGTAGTGATCCATTGGTTTGGCTCCAGCGTTAGATTTGCTGTGCCGGCAAACGCTTGCCGGCTTGGCCATGCCAGTGTCGAAACGTAGGGATGTTTGCGCCAGTAAAGCGATGCAAAACGATGTAATCGGCAGCGGCTCGGGAAGGTGCAAGACCGCCCCACCTTCCTCTGTTGTGACGATGGGATTGATCGGTCGCCCATGCAACTGCTCGGCCCGGAAAGCACCGAGCGACATCGCTGCATGTCAGCGATGTCGCTCGGTAGTGCATGCCAGCTGCAGTTTCCAGCCTTCAGCCAGGCGTCCTTGCCAACACATGGGCCAGGCTGAAGAAGGGGATCACTTGGTCCAATCCACGAGCGCTGTCGCTGAACGAATGGCGCGGGCTTTCGGTTCGATAGAACCGCCGAAGTCATTTCTGTTGCTGTGCAGGATGGCGAGTTCGCCGCTTGCGCGTGCACGCAGCAACTCCGCGACTACTTCGGTGCGGCTCAGGCCCGGACCCGTAGGCACAGGTGGCTCATAGCTTTCTCGCTGTGACCGCGCCAACTCCCCGCTAGCACGCGCCCGCTCCAATTGGGCCAGCACGTCTGCGCGGCTCACCTTGGAGCCGCTGGTCAGCGTAGGGCCATGGAAATCAGGGTTCTCGCTGTGATTGCGGGCCAGTTCGCCACTGGCACGTGCGCGCTCCAACTCTGCGACGACCTCCTGGCGGCTCAAGCCTTCGGCCAGACTGCTGCCGGTGGCGATCAATACGGCGAGTGCGAAAGTCAGGTTTTTTCTCATGATGATGTCTTTCTTGATGATGGTGGCTAAGGAAACAAAGGTGATGGGTTACTGAGATGAACCATGCCAAGCAACTGCTCGAACCTGCTCGACAGGATCATCCGAAGGTGAAGGCATAGGCACGGGCGCCGGGCGCCTCGAACGTGATCTCGAAGTGGCGCTCTCGCACCGGACCGTGCTGACGGACGAGCTGGTAGAGACGGTTGCCGGTGATGAGTCCGCGGCCATTGGCATCGACATCCAGACCGGCGGCGATGCCGGGTGGCAGGCCATCAATGGTGATGCGAAAGGGCAGCGGCTTGCCGTCGATGACGGGGCCGAGCACCAGGTGCAGGTCTCTCGCATGGAAGCGGAGCTGTACGCTGCCAAGACTGCTCGACAGCTCCGCGTACTCAGAGCGGACTGTCCAGTCGCCGGCCAGACTCCACTTGTTCAAGGCCGGATTGCGTCGAGCGTAGCGTTTGACTTGGTTGGGAAGAATGTCCCGCCCATTGCCACGAGCGTGCCCGAGATAGAGCTCCGGTGAGCGAAGGTTGCCGAGGTCAGGCGCCAAACCCAATCCGGCCGGTACGACGCGGGCGACCTCCGTACCGAGCACTGCCCCCGCTTCCACGAGTAGCTGCCGAATGATGTCTTCGGCGCGCTCGTAATCGCCTTCGCCTATCTGGTGATGCCTGACCCGACCCCGCCCATCGACGAAGTAGAGGGCGGGCCAGGCGCGGTTATTGAACGCCCGCCAGATGGTGAAGTCGTTGTCGAGCACGATGGGATAGTCAAGTTGGCCTTCCCTGACTGCTTGGCGGACTCGGCGAACGTCTCGCTCGAATCCAAACTCTGGCGCATGCACGCCGATAACGACCAACCCTAGTGGACCGTACTTCCTGGCCCATTCACGCAAGTACGGAAGGGTGCGCTGGCAGTTGATGCAGGAGTACGTCCAGAAATCAACGAGCACCACCTTGCCACTCAGCTGCGTCAAGCTCAGGGGTGGCGAGTTGATCCATTCTCCAGCCCCCTCTAGCCGCGCCTGAAGCGGTTCGCCACGCAGCGGAGAAGCGATAGCAATGGTTGTCAAGCACGTGAGAAGGAAAACGATAAGGTTCTTCATGATGGTGTGAGTGCGCCGTGCGCACGCCTGATGACAGACCAGCGGTTTGGATCGGCTGCTGATGGAGGACGAAGCCTGTATTGCTCATGCAGAGCCTCGGTGCATTGACTGAGGGGCGAGGATCCGGGGGGCGAGTCAGCGGCGTTGTCGCTATCGCTGAGCGCTGGACTGGTCGCTGTCCCCCAAATCGGCCCGACCTCTCGGCTGCGCAAGGCCTCCGGCAAGCCTTGGCCACACCCCAGCTCAGTCCTCGGCTTTGACGAGGGGCAGATCTTTCCTGACGAAGTAGGTGGCCAACTCCGAAGCCTTGCCGATACCCACATTGCGCGCGACATGAGGCGTTCCCGCAGGAATCACGAGCGAGTTTCCGGCCTTGAGCGTCACGGGTGGGCGGTCGGCCAACTGGTACTCGAGCGTGCCTTCAAGTACGAAGGCCACTTCTTCACCCGGATGGGAATGCCGAGGAGCGGCGACACCGGGAGCGAAGTCCACGCGAGCCTGGATAAGCTCGTATCCGGACTTCGAAACGTCCTGGCGAGCCAGGTCCGTGCGGCTGAGGCCGGCGCGCCAACGAGGCGCGGCCTCGGAAGCCTGAGTGTCGTTGGTCTGAGCTTGGATAGCGCCCGACACCGATGTCAGGAGACTGCAGGCAAGAACGAGGAGAGGGAGTTTCATGGTGGTGTTTCTCTGTGGTTTGTAGAAAGATGAAGAGCACATCAAAGCGCTCGGCTGCTCATTGCTGTTGGGCCTATCGTTCGCAGGAGACTTGCACAGGCCGGCTTCCAACAGGTGTCAGCCCTGAACCCGGGCTGCTCCGATGGACGGCATGGAAATCCGAGCTGGCGCCTCGCCCATCGACCGAGGCCAAACACTGGACTCGCAGATGGGTGCAATCGACCACGGAGGCCGGAGCCGATTGCACTTGGATTGCGAAGCCGATCCCGGCAAGTGCGGATGTGAACGCAAGGCGAGAAAGGCTGTGCATGCTGTGCTCCTGAGACTGCTAGGTTTCGGCGGGACCGCCTTGTTGCGGCCCAGATGAAGTCTCAAGGCACCACGCCTTTAACACTAGTAAAGCGTTGAAAATCGCTGTTATGCGCTCACGCCTGCGATGAGCTCGCCGAGCTATCGGATGTCTTTGCGGACGTATTGGGATTGCCGTACAGACGGATGCGCCGGAGGGCACTACGATTCGTCCCTGTGGACGCAATCGGCTCAGGCAAAGGTGCTGCGACAACTTCGCGTGAGCGCCTGCATCCCCGCAGACCGATCACCGATACTTGGGGCTGATCGCAGTCCCTGGCGACCATTCATCAACTTGAATTTTCTGCATCGCCGCAAGCGCTGCCCCATACCTTTGGCTGAGAACTGCATCCGATTTGACGACTATGAATTGCAGCTGGAACGACGGCAATTGCTGAGGTCCGGGCGCGAGATCAGCCTTGGCGCCCGAGCTTTCGATCTGCTGGTGGCGCTGGCACAGCGACACGGCCGTGTCGTTACCAAGCGCGAGCTGATGAGTCTTGTGTGGCCCACGACGGTGGTCGAAGAGGCCAATCTGCGCGTGGGCATGAGCGCCATCCGCAAGGAGCTTGGCCCCGAGCTGATCGCGACGATTCCCGGCCGTGGTTACCAGTTCACCGCGCGTGTCGAGACTGATGCCAGCTCGGGCAGTGGCGGCGCAACGGCCGGCGATTCGGACGTCGCGCCTCCAGCAGAGGCACAAGCAGCAATAGCTACGCATCGACTGATCGGCCGCGATGCATTGCTGGGCCACGTCAGTACCGCGCTCCAATCCAACCGGCTTCTGACGCTTACCGGGCATTCAGGCTGCGGAAAGACGGTCCTTGCGAGGGCCGTTTTTACGAGCGAACGAGCGACGAGCAAAACGACGCATGCCGCGGTGCACTGGGTCGACCTGGCGGCGCTGAGTGATGACGAGCTGCTCGTAGCAACAATGGCACGGGCCTGTGAGGTGACGCTGGGCGATGGGGTAGGCCTGAGGGGCCTGGTCTCTGCGCTGCATACCTCGCACGCCTTGGTGATCCTGGACAACGCCGAGCACCTGGTGGATACGGTTGCTGCGGTCGTGCATCAGCTGCTGGAGGGGTGCCCGCATCTGCGGTTTCTCGTCACCAGCCAGGCCCGCCTCAAGTTGACGGGCGAGATGGTAATACTGGTGCCGCCACTTGATGCGGCCGATGTAGGCACCGCATTCGACGAGGCTGATCAATGGCCTGCGCAAGCCCTCTTTCTTCGGCACTGCGCGCAAGCCGGACGTCCATTGCCGCTCGATCAGCGAACGCTCGATCTGATTGGCGATATATGCCTTCGTGTCGACGGCATTCCACTGGCCATCGAGTACGCGGCGTCGGCCGTTCCGTTGCTGGGCTTGCAAGGCGTTGCCACGGCGCTGGATCAGCGGCTCCTCGCATTGAGTGCCGGCCGCCGCGATGCTCCGGGCCGCCACAGGACGCTGCGGACGGCACTCGACTGGAGTGTTTCGTTGCTCGGCCCCTTCGAGCAAGTCGTATTCCGCCGCCTGGGCGTGTTCGTAGGCAGTATCTCGATGGCCTTGGTGGAACCCGTGGTCAATGTCGAGGGCGAGGATCCATGGCGACTGATGGAAGCCATATCCGAGCTGATCGACCGTTCCTTGGTGGTTGCTGAGGACGGTGTGGTGCCACGCTACCGTTTGCTGGAAAGCTCGCGCGCGTTTGCCATCGAACAGCTGAACCAGCGCGACGAGAATTTCAATCTTCGAGCGCGGCATGCGGGTGCGGTGGGCCGCCTGTTCGGACAGACCCGCGAAGCGGCGCTGGCCGGTAGGTCTGGCATTGATGATGCCATCGACCTTCTCCAACCTGAAATCGGCAATGCCCGCGAAGCGTTCCAGTGGGCGCTGGAGCATGACAGTCGGCTCGCCATGAGTCTGGCTGCGAGCCTTGTTTTTGTACTCTGGAGATCCGGCGGTATCGGCGAGGCCGGGCGCTACCTGATGCTGACCGAACCGCTAGCGGAAAGCTCGCCTGCGGATGCCTTGCGATGTGGATGGGTTCGCGAGGCGATTGTCCATTGGACCTACTACGACAACCCGCGTGCTTCACGATGGCTTGGCGTGGCGGAGACTGCCCATCGGAAGGATGACAACGTTTGTGGGCTCATCGAAACGCTGGCACAGAAGGCGAACAGCCTCGTGTATGCAAGCGGCGATCTGGAAGTGCTGTCGCAAGCTCTGGACGAAGTGCGTTCCCTTTACGCGCCGACCATGTCGGGCCGGCTGCGCCTGTTCTGTTCATCCATCATCATCGTGGGTGCACAACGACTTGGGCGTGAGGCAGATATTCGGTGGGTTGAGCGTTCTGCCACGAGCTTCCCGCCTGGAGACGAACACGGGCGGATGAGCCTGCTCTGCCGGCTGATGACCATTCAGATTGCTGAAGGCCGCGCCGAAGCGGCGATCGAGCTGGGTGAGCCGCTGTATGCGCAGCTGCGGCACGGGAGGTACCGTCGAGCGTTGCACTGGCTGCCCATCAACCTGGTGCAAGCCCATCTCCACACCAATGGCCTGTCCCGTGCATTGGCCATCGCGAGCGACTGCTTTGAGTCGGACACGGGCAATGGCTTGCTCTATGCCTGGGCAGATGCTCTGGCTCATATGGCTTGCAATGGCGGCCTGCATGAGCAGGCGGCGCAGATGAATGGCTATGCGGACACCCGCTACTCGATTGCCGGCGGCAGCCGTGGAAGCGTCGAGCAAAATTTTCGAGAAAATTCGCAGGCCATGGCTCAAGAAGGTCTGGGGCAACTAGGCTATGCGGAGGCCTATGAGAGGGGCGCGCATTGGAGTGAGGAAACCATGCGGGTAGCTGGCCTGCAGGTGTTGGAGAGTCTTGGCGCGCGATAGTGAGCAGCCAGATGACCGGCAGTCGTATCCAAGGCTGATCCTTCTCCTACGGTTCTCGTCGGCGAACTACTCTGCCGAAGCCATCCGAATCGGGACGTCGACCATGCTGTCGGCCACCAACGGCTCCTTGTGGCCGAAACTGTTGGGTCGCGGAAGTCGCCGAGAGCAGCCGGTGGGCAACGACGGATGACCAAAAGTGCCTGCTGGGTTGTTCCTGGACAGGATTCCGAGGCGGATGGTTCGAGTCAGTTTGCAAGCTTTCGGTGGCGAACCCGCAAACTGCCCACCAGGCCGGCTCTGTCAATCAACATCCCGATCTCCCACATCGTGATCCACGAAGTGGACACCAACAACTGAGGCTGGGCGGGTGAAACGGCCTCGGTCCTCGGCGCACGCAATCTCAATCCCGAGCGCGCCTGAGGGCTCGCACGCCTGCGCTTGGTGTCGTCAGGCGATCCGCGAGTACACCCGCGTATCGCGCAGCTCCCCGCTCGGGCACAAGGTGTCGCGCCGCAGCACGCCCTCGAACTCGAAGCCGCAGCGCTCGGCCACCGCGCGACTGCGCAGATTGCGCTCGTCCATGCGGATCTCGACCCGGCGTGCGCGCAGCTCGTCGAAGGCCATTTGGGCCAGCGCCCGCACGGCTTCCGAGACATAGCCCTGGCCTCGAGCGCTCGTGCGAATCCAGTAGCCGATCTCAAAGCGCCGCACTGCCCAGTCGAGACGGTGCAAGCCGGTGCCGCCCAGCAGGCGGCCGGCCTGCTCGCTGCCGGGCTGGCGCAGGTAGAACTGGTAGGCGAGGTCGCTGCGCAGGATGAATCGGGCTAGCTGATGGCGCAGCACCGTCTCGCTGTCCTCGAGGCTGGGCGCAGTCTGCGCCCAGGGCATCCAGGGCCTGAGCTCGTCCAGCGATTCGCAGACCGCCGCATTCAGCGCCTGGCCCAGGCCGGCGCGCGGCGCGGCGATCACCAGACGCTCGGTCAGCAGGCGCTCGGGCACCTGGATCAACACGGGGTCGGGTGTTGCCATTTCTTCTGCCTCATTTGTTGGGAACCAGATCCGGCGCCCGGCCGGGCATCGCCTCGGCACCCAGTCCGGCCTCGACATCGTCGGCACCATCCGGCTTGGGCAGTTCGCGCACCTCGCGTATGGTCGCGTGGCGCCAGGCCAGCAGCGCCAGCAGCAGCGCGCCGCAGCCGGCAAAGGCCAGCGCAGAGCGCAGGCCGAAGTGCTCACCCAGCCAGCCGCCAAGCAGCGCGCCGGGGCCTGCCGGGATCAGGATTAGCCAGCGCATCGTGCTGGTCATGCGGCCCAGCATCGGCGCCGGCGTCACTGCCTGGCGCAAGGACAGGAAGTTGATGAAGATCAGCACCGCGCCGATACCGAAAGTGAACAGCATGAAGGCGAAGGCCGCCACGCCCCAGGCATTGGCGGGCGCGACCGACAGCAGCAGCCAGCCCAGGCCGCAGACTGCAAAGCCCAGCACCAGACAGGGCCCGGGGCCCAGCCGGCGGCTGATGCGGTGGCCCATCACGCTGGTCAGCACGGTGCCGGCACCCAACGCCACATAGGACAGGCCCACGGTCTGACCCGACAGACCCAGGGTGCGGGTCGCGAACAGGATCTGCACAACGATGGCCGCGTTGTGGCAGAGCTGCCAGCAGCCCACGGCCGTGGCCAGGCTGACCAGCAGGCGCTTGTTGCGCACGAACTGCACACCGGCCTTCAGGTCACGCCAGAAATCGGCATTCTTGGCCTTGACCGGCTCCTCGTTGACCTTGATGCCGCGCAGTATCAGCGCCGAGATCAGCACCAGCACGGCATCCACCGCCAGCGCCATCGGCGCGCCCAGCACCTTGATCAGCGCGCCGGCAAAACCCGGCCCCGCGACCTCGGCGCCGGACGAGGCCAGCGCGTTCTTCGCATGGGCCTCGACCAGGCGCGAGCGCGGCACCACCTGGGTCAGCACGATCTGCGCGGCGCTGCCGGCCGTCGTATAGACCGTGCCCAGCACGAAGCCGACCACATACAGCCAGGTCATCGACAGCCAGCCCATCCAGTGCGCCAGCGGCACGGTGGCCACGACGAAAGCCAGCAAGGTCTCGCCCCAGACATAGACCGGCAGCTTGCGCACCCGGTCCAGCCAAACGCCCGAGGGCAGCGAAAACAGCACAAAGGGGGCGATCTCCATCGCCGTCAGCAGACCCATCTGGGTGGGGCTGGCGTCGAGCAGCACGGCCGCCGTCAGCGGCAGCGCCAGCATCGTGATCTGCCCGCCCAGCGAGCTGATCAGGATCGAGGTCCAGAGCCGGCGGTAGACCAGGTCGCGCAGCAGATCGCCGGGCGGCAGGGTCAGGGCTTGTCTGAGCTGGTCAAACCAGGACAGGGGCCGGGTTTGCATAGGAGTCTCCAATGAGGGCAGCACCTCGCCCTTGTGGGGCCAGGTCTGAAAGACGAGTGAATCAGGGAGCGGAGGAAGGCGGGTCAGACCGACGCGCACGGCAGACCGCCAGCACGGACGCGCACGCCCGCGGCACGGTGTGTGCGGGGTCTGCTGCGGTCGAGGAGCTTGGTCATGGATCTTGCCTGTTTGAGGCTCTCATCCTACAGGCCGGCTTGACGGCGGACAAGCCGCGCCAGCGCGCCAACGAAGCCCAAGCCGGGGACAAATCACGCCAATCGCACATCGTGCGCGGGACGGCGCTGCGCGCCCCAGTAGCGGCCCTCGCGCTGGAAGCCGACGTGCTCGTAGATGCCGATGGCCACATCGTCCGGATCCGCGCACATCACCAGGCGCTGCAAACCCATGCCGGCCAGGCCGTGGCGGCTCACCCCCTGGATCAGCGCGCTGCACAGGCCGCGCCGACGCCATGACGGGTGGGTGCCGACATGCTGGAAGCGACCCAGCGCGCCATGCCTGAACAGACCGCAGTCGGCCACCAGCTCGTCGCCATGCCAGATGCCGAACCAGGCCCCCAGGCCGGCCGCCTGCATCGCCGCGTAGCGGGCCATCTGGCGCTCGCGGTGCTGGCGGTAGTTGACAGGCTCGAAGCCGCTGTCGTTGGACTCGCACTGCAGCGTCACCGCCACCCGCCGCTGGGCCGGGTCCGAGAGATCGACCTCGGCAAAGCGGAATGCACCGGCCAGCGTCTTGGCCGGCTCGCGCAGCTGCGGCGCGCTCAGGCTCAGCTGCGCGGTGCCAAAGACCTCGAAACCGGCAGCCAGCCAGCCCGGCAGCGCGGCCTGCGGCGAGCGGGTGTCGAAACCGATCGCGACATGGCCCGACTCGCGCGTGTGCTGCCCCACCTCCTCGTCAAAGCGGGTCAGCCAATGGGCCAGGTCGGCGTCGCGCGGCGACTCGGGCAGCACGAGGCAATTGCCCCAGTAGAACAGCGGGTTGGTCGGCGTGCGCAGCACCAGGCAATCGGCGCGCTCGATCACCAGGCCGTCGAAGCGCGCGAAGATCAGATCGGTCTGCCAACCAAGGGAGAGGGACTGCAGCATCGTGCTCATCGGCACACGGTAGCAGCCCTCCCCTCAACCCCCAAGTGTCGGAAATAACGGTCTGCGCGCCGTCAGAAGCCCACCGCTGCACCGTCGCGGCGCGGATCGCTGGCCGCCACATAGCCGTCCACGGCCGGGTCGCCCTGGCGCCAGATGAACTGGCCGGCACCGAAGTCCTGGTAGCTGTCGTTGATGTCGGCGATCTGGTGGCCCAGCGCGCGCAGGCCGTCGACGGTGTCGGCATTCATCGCCGACTCGACATTCAGCGACAGGCCCTCGTTGTAGCGCCAGCGCGGCGCATCGCAGGCGGCCTGCGGGTTCTGGCCGTAGTCCAGCATGCGCACCAGGGTCTGCATATGGCCCTGGGGCTGCATGTTTCCGCCCATCACGCCATAGCTCATCACCGGCTGGCCGTCCTTGGTCAGGAAAGCCGGGATGATGGTGTGGAAGGGACGCTTGCCCGGCGCCACCTGGTTGGCATGTCCCACTTCCAGCGTGAAACCATGGCCGCGGTTCTGCAGCGAGACGCCGTAGCCCGGCACGACCAGGCCCGAGCCGAAGCCCATGTAGTTGCTCTGGATGAAACTGACCATCATGCCGCTCTCGTCGGCCGTGGTCAGGTAGATGGTGCCGCCCTTGACCGGGTTGCCGGCCTTGAAGTCCTGGGCTTTCTTCATGTCGATCAGCTTGGCGCGCTCGGCCAGATAGGCCGGATCCAGCATCTGCGCGGCCGTCAGCTTCATATCGCCAGGCTCGGCCACATAGTTGTAGACATCGGCAAAGGCCAGCTTCATCGCCTCGATCTGCAGATGCTGCGAGGCCACGCTATCGACCTTGTGCGCGGCCACGTCCAGATGCTTCAGGATGCCCAGTGCGATCAGCGCGGCGATGCCCTGGCCGTTCGGCGGGATCTCGTGCAGCGTGTGGCCGGCATAGTCCTGCGCAATCGGCTCCACCCACTCGGGGCTGTAGCCGGCCAGATCGGCCACGGTCATCGTGCCGCCGGTCTGCTTGGCGAAGGCCGCGATCGCCTCGGCCACCTCGCCCTGGTAGAAGGCCTGGCCCTTGGTCTGGCCAATCAGGCGCAGCGTGCGCGCCGCGTCCTTGAACTGGAACAGCTCGCCGACCGCCGGTGCCCGGCCCTTGGGCAAGAAGGCCTGGGCAAAGCCAGGCTGCGAGGTCAGCTCCTGCACGGCTGCAGCCAGCGTCCATTTCTGCTGCACGATCACCGGCACCGCGTAACCGCGCTCCGCAATCTCGACCGCCGGCGCCATCAGATCGGCAAAAGGCAGTTTGCCGAAGCGCTCGCTCAAGGCCACCCAGCCGGCCACCGCGCCGGGCACGGTCACGGCATCCCAGCCACGCTTGGGCAGGCTCTTGGCCTCGGCGCCGTATTTGCGCCGGAAGTACTCGGGCGTCCAGGCCTGCGGCGCGCGGCCCGAGGCGTTCAGGCCATGCAGCTTCTTGCCGTCCCAGAGGATGGCAAAGGCATCCGAGCCCAGGCCATTGCTGCAGGGCTCGACCAGGGTCATCACCGCTGCAGTGGCAATCGCCGCATCAACCGCATTGCCGCCTTGCCCCAGGATGCGCAGGCCAGCCTGGGCCGCCAGCGGATGCGAGGTCGAGACGATGTTGCGGGCAAACACCGGCATGCGCTGGCTGGCATAGCCGCCGTTCCAATCAAAGCTATGAGTCATCACATTCACTCCACAGAAATCTTGCGTTCACGAATCAGTCGGCCCCAGCGTTCGCTGTCGGCCTTGACCATCGCGGCGAACTGGGCCGGGCTGGCATTGCTGACCGGCTCGGCGCCCAGCCGGGCCAGGCGCTCGCGCACCTCGGGCGACTGCATCGCGATGTTCAGCTCGCTGTTGAGCTTGGCCACCACGGCCGGCGGCAAGCCCTTGGGGCCGTAGACGCCGAACCAGGTGATGGACTCGAAACCGGGCAAGCCCGACTCGGCCACCGTCGGCAGCTCCGGCGCCAGCGCCGAGCGGCTCTTGCCGGTGACGGCCAGCGCCTTCAAGCGCCCTTCCTTCACATGCGGCATGCCGGAGACGATGGAGTCGAACAGCAGATGCACATTGCCCACCACCAAATCCGGCACCGCCAGCCCGGTGCCGCGATAGGGGATATGGGTGATGAAGACATTGGCCTGGGTCTTGAAGGCCTCGCTGGTCAGGTGAACGATGGTGCCGTTGCCACTGGACGCGTAGTTGTACTGGCCCGGCTTGCTCTTGACCAGCGCGATCAGCTCGCGCACATCCTTGACCGGCAGCGAGTTGGGCACCAGCACCACATTGGCGGCATTGGCCACATGGGCCACCGGCGTGAAGTCCTCGTCGACCTTGTAGGGCAGCCTGGGGTTCAGATGCGGGCCGATGGCATGGGTGGAACTGGTGGTCAGCACCAGGGTGTAGCCATCGGGCGCGGCCTTGGCACCTTCAGACGAGCCCAGGCTGCCGCCGGCACCGGCCTTGTTGTCGACCAAGACGGTCTGGCCCAGCTGGCTGCCGAGCTTTTGCGAGATCGCTCGCGCCAGCAGATCGGTGGCACCGCCGGCCGGAAAGGGCACGATCAGGCGGATGGACCGGTTGGGATAGCTCTGGGCCAGCACGTTCAGGCTGATCAGTCCGAAACCCAGGGCCAGGGCCAGGTGGCGAAACTTCATCGTCGCAACTCCATCATCTAGGGGCGCAGTGATTGTGTGCCGGCGGAGATGACAAGAAAAGCTAATAATTCTTGGCTTCATCACAAGGAGTGCTTTCCATGCCCAGCCGGCGCAGCCTGAAGAGCTTTGTCGCGGTGGCCCGCTGCGGCTCCTTCGCGGCGGCGGCCGCCGAGGTCGCGCTGACCCAGGCGGCCGTCAGCCTGCAGATGCGCAATCTGGAGCAGGAGTTCAAACAGGTCTTGTTCGACCGGGGTGGCCAGGACGGCCAGAGCGGGCGCAAGGCCCAGCTGAACGCGGCCGGCCAGGCCTTGCTGCCCTGGGCCGAGCGCATGCTGGCCCTGGACGCCCAGCTGCACGAGGAGTTGCGCGGCGCGGCCCTGCGCGCCGATCCGATGGCGGGGGCCTACCGCATCGGCGCGGTGGTCTCGGCGGTGGCGCCGCTGGCCCATGCGGTGGTAGCGCTGAAGCAGCAGCATGCGGCGCTGGAGCTCAAGCTGGTGAGCGGCAAGTCCGGTGAGCTGGCCGAGATGGTGGAGAACGGCCAGCTCGACGCCGCCGTGCTGGTGCGCGGCACGGGCAAGACCCCTGCCGGGCTGGGCTGGAGCGCCCTGTACGAGGAGCCGCTGGTGCTGCTGGCCCACGCCGACGGCAAACGGCGCAGCGCGGCCCAGCTGCTGGCTGAGCAGCCCTTTCTGCGCTTTGACCGGAGTGAGCGCACCGGCATGCTGCTGGACAAGGCGCTGCGCACGCTGCAAGCCCCGGTGCAGGAGTTCCTGGAACTCAACTCGATCGAGGCCCTGGCCGAGCTGGTGCGCCAGCGGGTCGGCGTGAGCCTCTTGCCGCTGCTGCGCCGGGCCAGCTGGGCGCAAGACCCGACCCTGCGGGTGATTGCCTTGCCCGAGCTGCCCCTGATGCGCGGCATCGGCCTGCTCTATCGGCGTGAGGCCCGGGGCGCGCTGACCGAGGCCATCGTGCAGCAGTTCGCCCAGCAGCAGCCGCATTGAACTCGGGGCCTGCAGCTTGGCACAATGCTTGCTCAACAGATTCATCACATCGAGCCCCCCACATGAGCACAGCCCTGCACTCCATCCCCGGCCGCAGCAAGAAGCTGCCGCCGCTGCGCGTCGGCGTCGGCGGCCCGGTCGGCTCCGGCAAGACCACCCTGGTCGAGGTGCTGTGCAAGAGTTTGCGCGAGCGCTACGACCTGGTGGTGGTCACCAACGACATCTACACCAAGGAAGACCAGCGCCTGCTGACCGTGGCGGGCGCGCTGGAGCCCGAGCGCATCATGGGCGTCGAGACCGGCGGCTGCCCGCATACCGCGATCCGCGAGGACGCCTCGATCAATCTCGAGGCGGTCGACCGCATGCTCAAGCTCTACCCGGATGCCGACATCGTCTTCATCGAGTCCGGCGGCGACAACCTCGCTGCGACCTTCAGCCCGGAACTGTCGGACCTGACGATCTATGTGATCGACGTCGCCGCCGGCGAGAAGATCCCGCGCAAGGGCGGCCCCGGCATCACCAAGAGCGATCTGTTCGTCATCAACAAGACCGACCTGGCACCCTATGTCGGTGCCAATCTGGACGTGATGAAGGCCGACACCGAACGCATGCGCGGCGCGCGGCCCTTTGTGATGAGCAATCTGAAGACCGCCGCCGGGCTGGACGAGGTGATCGCCTTCATCGAGACCAAGGGCCTGCTGAAGACCTGAAGAGCGGGACCGGGCTCAGCCAGGTGTGGCCTCACAGCGGATCCGGCGCATCGTGAAGTCGATGCGCTTGCTGCGGCCCTGGGTCTGCCCCTCGATGCGTGCCTTCAGCACGCCCTGCTCCAGCGCAGAGACGACCCGCTGCGGGAAGTCATGCGCCGGGTTCTCGAACTGCGCCTCGGTCTCGCTGAGCGAGACCAGCGCGAAGGCCACCGGCTTTTGCTCGCCCACGGTCGCGATGAAGTCGATGCGGCCCACTGTATTGCGGCGGATCTGCATGAACTCATGGCCGGTGGTGCGACCGCGCTTGACGGTGCGGCTGAGCCCCAGCAAGGTATCGCCGGCCAGCGGCAACCAATGCTCGACCGAACCCGGCTCGCCGCCCTCGGGCGCCCAGCAACCGGCCAGCCAGGCCAGCTTTTGCAGCTCATGCTCGGGCTGAGCCAGGGTCGGCGCAGCAAAAAAAACCAACAGGGCAGCGAGCAGCAGCGGTGTTTTCAGCATGGCAGCATCCTTGCGGTCTATTGATGCCCGTACTCTAGACCAGGCGCTCGCGCGTCCTGCGCGCCACATCCTGCAGCCAAGGCTGGCGGGCCCAGTGTGAGCGCGCAAAGGCGTCTATCTGCTCGCGATAGCTCAGCGACAGCCCGATCACATCCAGGCCCTCGACGAACATGCGGCGGTGGCGGGACGAGAGCTCGAAGCCGGCATCGACCGCCGCGCCGCGCACCCGCATCGCGCCGAGGTCGATGCTCAGCGCCTGGCCGGCCTCGGCCTCGTCCATCAGCGCGGCCACGTCGGTCTCGGCCAGCATCACCAGCAGCAGCCGGTTGTTCATCGCATTCGAGTAGAAGATCTCGCCGAAGCTGCTGGCGATCACCGCGCGGATGCCGAACTGCTGCAGCCCCCAGACCGCATGCTCGCGGCTGGAGCCGCAGCCGAAATTGGCGCCGCCCAGCAGGATGGCAGTGCCGGCATGCTCGGGGCGGTTCAGCACAAAGTCGCGACGGGGCTGGCCCTGGGCGTCGAAGCGCAGGTCGTAGAGCAGGCCGCGATCCAGGCCCGACTTGTCGATGCCGCGCAGGAACTGCTTGGGCATGATCTGGTCGGTGTCCAGATTGTCGATGCGCAGCGCCGCAGCGCGGCCGCTGATCGTTGTCGATTCAGACATGCAGGCTCTCCAGTCGGCGGACATCGGTGATCACACCGGTGACCGCCGCGGCCGCGGCCATTGCCGGGCTCATCAGATGGGTGATGGCGCCGCGCCCCTGGCGGCCCTCGAAATTTCGGTTGGTGGTGGACGCGCAGCGCACGCCCTCAGCCAGCACATCGTCGTTCATCGCCAGGCACATCGAGCAACCGGGTTGACGCCACTCGAAGCCGGCCGCCTGCAGCAGTGCGGCAATGCCCTCGGCCTCGGCCTGGACCTTCACCGCGCCCGAGCCCGGCACCACCATCGCCCGCACGCCCGGCGCCACCTGGCGGCCGCGCACGACAGCGGCGACGGCCCGCAGGTCCTCGATGCGGGCATTGGTGCAAGAGCCGATGAAGACATGCTGGATCGCCGTGCCCTCGATCGGCGCGCCGGCCTGCAACTGCGTGTAGCGCAAGGCCTGCTCGGTGCTGCGCCGCTGCGCGCCCTCGGGATGCGGCACATGAGCATCGATCGCCACCACCTGATCGGGGCTGGTGCCCCAGCTGACATGCGGCACCACATCGCTGGCGTCGAAACAGTGCTCGACGGCAAACAGGGCTTCGGCATCGCTGTGCAAGCCGCGCCAATGCGCCAGCGCGGCGTCGCGCTGCGCGCCCAAGATGTCCGGTGCCCGGGCCAGCACATAGTCGATCGCCACGGCGTCCGGTGCGATCAGCGCGCCACGTGCACCGGCCTCCACGGCCATATTGCACAAGGTGAAGCGTGCCTCGACCGACAGTGCCGTGATGGCCGTGCCGCAGAACTCCACCACATAGCCGCGCGCGCCCTGGGCCCCGATGCGGCCGATGATCTTGAGGATCAGGTCCTTGGCCGTCGTGCCCGCCGGCAGCCGACCATCGACACGGATGCGCATGTCCTCGGCCAGGCGATAGACCAGGGTCTGGGTCGCCAGCACATGCTCGACCTCGGAGGTGCCGATGCCGAAGCCCAGCGCACCCAGCGCGCCGTAGGTGGTCGTGTGGCTGTCGCCGCAGATCACCACCATGCCGGGGCGGATCATGCCGTGCTCGGGAGCGACCACATGCTCGATGCCTTGCAGCGCATCGTTGGTGTCGAACAGCGGGATCGCATGGCGATCGCAGTTGCGCTTCAGATTGCCCGCCTGCAAGGCCGATGCCGGGTCGCGGATGATGCGCAGCTTGTCTGGATGGGTCGGGATGATGTGGCTGACCACCGCGACGTTCTGCCCCGGCACCAGCACTTCGCGGTCTTGCGCGTGCAGCCCGGCAAAGGCCTGGGGGCTGGTGTATTCGTTCATCAGGTGCAGGTCGCAGAACAGCAGCACGTTCTGCGCGTCCAGCGCCGCCACCGTGTGCGAATCGACCAGCTTGCGATACAGGGTGCTCGCCATGAGTCAGTCCTCCAGCAGGAAGGGCAGCGCCCGCGCCAGCAGGGCGTCCGGCGCTTCCTCGGGGATGTAGTCGCCGCAGGGCAAGGCCTCGCCAGTGACCTGGTCGGCGACACGGCGCCATGCGTCGAGCGGCTTGAAGCAGCGCTGCACCACGCCCTGCGCACCCCAGAGTGCCAGCAACGGCATGGCCAATCGGCGGCCAGCGTCACGGTCGGCACGGTCATGCGCCAGATCAATGCCGGCAGCGGCGCGGTAGTCCTCGCACAGGCCGTGCGCGGTGCCGGGCAGGCTCAGACAGCGTGTGTACTCGGCCAGCGCCAGCGGATCGAAAGGCGTCATGCCGGCGCTGCGACTGCCCATCACATCGCGCAGGTAGGCGGCCGGATCGGCCGTGATCAAACGCTCGGGCAGCGGCGCGGGCTGGATCAGGAAGAACCAGTGCCAATAGGCGCGGGCGAAAGCCTCGTTGGTCTGCTCGTACATCGCCAGGGTCGGTGCGATGTCCAGCAGCACCAGGCGCCGCACCTGCTCGCCATGGTCGGCCGCCAGCCGGTGCGCGACGCGCGCGCCTCGGTCGTGGGCCAGCACCGCGAAGCGCTCGTGACCCAGAGCGCGCATCAGCGTCGCCATATCCCGGGCCATCACCCGCTTGCTGTAGTTGGCATGGTCAGCCGCCCCGCTCGGCTTGGACGAATCGCCGTAGCCCCGCAGATCGGCCAGCACCAAAGTGAAGTGCCGGGCCAGCGCCGGCGCTACCTTGTGCCAGATTGCATGGGTCTGCGGGTGACCGTGCAGCAGCAGCAAAGGGGGACCTTCGCCGCCCAGGCGGGCATGGATCTGCACGCCGTCCTCGACGGTGATCAGGCGGGACTCGAAACCCGGGAACAGGGCATTGGACATGAGGACCTCAATCTGCGGTGATGCCGCGCTCCTTGATCAGCTTGGCCCATTGCGGCATTTCCTTCTCCAGCCGCGAGCGTGCCTGGGCGGCCGTGCCGGGCAGCGGGTCGAAGCCTTCGCGGATCATGCGCTCCCGGAGCGCCGGGCTGTTGAGCGCCTGGTTCAACGTGCTGTTGAGCTTGTCCAGCACCGGCTTGGGAGTGCCGGCCGGTGCGAACACCATGAACCAGGTTTCGAAGGCGTAGTTCGGCAGCCCGGCCTCGGCAATCGTCGGCACGGAGGGCATCAGGGCCGAACGCTTGGTGCCGGTCACGCCCAGCGCGCGCAGCTTGCCGGCCTGCACATGCTGCTGCGCGGCCGAAAGCACCGGAAAGCTCAGGTCGACGCTGCCAGCCATCGTGTCGGTCAAGGCCGGGCCACCGCCCCGGTAGGGAATGTGGACGATGGGCCGGCCCGATCCCGCCTTGAACAGCTCGGCCGACATATGACAGGTGCTGCCCGCGCCGGCCGAGCCGTAGGTCAGCTTGCCGGGCTGGGCTTTCAGCACGGCCAGCAACTCCTTGATGTCCTTGGCTGGCAGCTTGGGGTTGACCACCAGCACATGCTGGGAGCTCGCCACCATGCCGATCGGGGCCAGGTCCTTCAATGTGTCGTAAGGCATCTTGGCCGTCAGCGCCGGGTTGATCGCCAGCGAGACGGTCTGCAGGCCCACCGTGTAGCCATCGGCCGCCGACTTGGCAACCTGGTCGACGCCCAGATTGCCGCCGGCACCGCCCTTGTTTTCGATGAAAACGCTGCCGCCTAGCTGCTTGCCCCATTCCTCGGCGATCAGACGCGCGGCGATATCGGCACTGCCGCCCGGTGCATAGGGCACGACCAGCTTGATCGCCCGCTCCGGATAGCTCTGCGCCTGGGCGCCAGCGAGGGGCAGCAGACCCAGCACGGCAAGCAGGGTGTGGGTGAAATGGCGCTTGTTCATCGGCGGTCTCCAGATGTGATCTTGTGCCCTGATGCTATCCATGAAGTGAAGTCGCATAATGTCTGTTTCGACAATTCTTCAAGTCGTTTGATTCACCAATGGATGGTTTCTCCGACCTCGCCTTCTTCTCGCTGCTGATGCGGCACGGCAGCCTGGCGGCGGCAGCCCAGCAGTTGGGCATCACGCCGCCGGCCGTCAGCAAGCGCCTGGCCGCGCTGGAACGGCGTCTGGGCGTGCGCCTGCTGCACCGGACCACGCGACGCATCAGCCTGACACCCGAGGGCGAAACCTATCTGGTTGACGGTGCCCGGGTGCTGGCCGAGCTCGATGCGCTGGAGCGCACGGTCGCCGGCAGCCGCGCCGCGCCCATGGGCCTGCTGCGCATCAGTGCGACGCTGGGCTTCGGCCGCCGCCACATCGCGCCGGCACTGTCGGTGTTTGCGCGCGAATTTCCCGAGGTCGAGGCCCAGTTGCACCTCAGCGATCGGCCGGTCAATCTGGTCGAGCAGGGCTTCGATATGCAGATACGCTTCGGTGAGCTGCCCGATGCGCGGCTGACGGCCCGGCTGCTGGCCCGCAACCGCCGTCTGCTGTGCGCAGCCCCCGCCTATCTGCAGCGTGCCGGTACGCCCACCACGCCGCGCGAACTGGCCCAGCATGCCTGCATCTTCTTGCGCGAGCGCGACGAGACCTTCGGCACCTGGCATCTGAGCCAGGGCGCGCGCCAGGAGACGATCAAGGTGCGTGGCCCGCTGAGCAGCAATGACGGCGAATCAACGCTGGCCTGGGCCCTGGACGGCCATGGCATCTTGCTGCGCTCGCAATGGGATGTGGCCGAACTGCTACGCCAGGGCGCGCTGCTGCCGGTGCTGGCCGACTGGTCGCTGCCCTCGGCCAATATCTATGCGGTATTCCCGACCCGCAGCCATCTGTCGGCCAAGACGCGGGCGCTGGTGGACTTTCTGCTGCTGCGTTTCGAGCCCCACCGCAGCGAGGGTGGCGCCTGGTAGGTCGCCCTCTGCTGGCCGACAGCGTCAGCCGCGAACCAGCATGACCGGCTGCGCCTCGGCCTGATCAATATGGCACAGCCCCGGGCAGCCGCTCTTGGCCAGCGCCGCATCGAAGACCTCGCGGGCACAGTCATGGCAGCAGCCGCAGGCCGAGGCCACCCGGGTCTCGTCCTGCAAGACATCGAAGTTACGGATGCCTGCGTCTACGCTGCGGCGGATATCGCGGTCGGAAACTCGGTGGCAGAGGCAGACGATCATGGGGCGCTAAAGCCTGGTCGGGACCGGCACCACGCCGGCTTGCCCCGAACTCTAGCGCAAATGCGAACCCTTCTCAATCATGTTCGCATCAATAACCCCAGCCGGCGGCCGGGATTGCTCAGAAACGCTCAGGACGTCATCTGGGTCTGCAACCAGTTCTGCTCGCCGACCTGGGCCACCAGCTCGATCTGGGTTTCCAGGTGGTCGATATGTTCCTCGGTGTCGCTGAGGATGTCTTCCAGCAGCTCGCGCGACACATAGTCGCGCACCGACTCGCAATAGGCGATGGCTTCCTTCAGCAGGCCGTGCGAGCCGACCTCGATCTTCAGATCGCAGTGCAGGGTTTCGACGGCGGTCTCGCCGATGAAGAGCTTGCCCAGGTCCTGCAGATTGGGCAGGCCCTCGATCGTCAGGATGCGGTCGATCAGGCGATCAGCATGCTTCATCTCCTCGATCGACTCCTCGTACTCATGCTTGGCCAGGCGCTCGTAGCCCCAGCTCTTGAGCATGCGGGCATGCAGGAAATACTGGTTGATCGCGGTCAGCTCATTCTTCAGCTGGGCATTCAGGTAGTCCAGAACCTTGGCATCGCCTTTCATGGCATTTCTCCTTCTTATTGAATCTGGCGAGCATTGTGCTTGCTGACGGCCAAGCCCGCAGCGCAAACCCGTGAGCTCACGCTCTGCATACGAAGCGTTCTCAGACGCAATTTGACTATTTGCAGTGTGAGACCATCATTCCTATTGCTATTGCGAATAGTTCGCATTTAAGATGCGGCGCATGAACCCATCCATCCAAACCCTGCCGCGCCCCGCTGTGGCGCACGAGCCCGGCCTGCCGGTTCTGCCCTCCCTGGCTGCGGCCGGCGTCCCGGACCGGCGACGGCTGAACAGCCAGGCCTTGCTGGGCAATGAGCGCGAGGTCGAGATCGAGCATGGCGGCCAGCTCTACCGCCTGCGCCTGACCTCGCTGGGCAAGCTGATCCTGACCAAGTAAGCAACAGGGCTGCGGCTGCGTCCGCTGGCCACGAGGACCCCGTCGATGTGCGACAAGCCCAATGTCTTCTCCCGCCTGCTGAGCGACGAGCCCACTGTCGCGGGCGCCCTGCCCACGCCCGCACCGGTCGGTGACAGCGTCCAGCCCCTGGCACGCGGCTCGCGCCGGCGCCGCCTCTGGGAGCTGCCGTCGCAGGCGCTGTGCCCGGTGATCGGGGTCTGCCTGCCGATGCCGGTGCTGCGCCGGCGCATCGACAAGAGCCTGGGCGGCAGCACCGTCGCCAGCGACTACGACCTGCATTGCGGCGCCATCAATGAATGTGGCTCGCGCTCGGCAGTAGCCGAGACCTTGCAGCGCGAGCTGGACCAGCGCTATGCGATCGCGCTGCGCCAGTCCGCCCAGCACAAGAGCACCGAGGCCTTGACGCGCTGGTGGGCCGCCGCCCAGCTCAGTAACGACGTGGCCGGCAGCCTGTGGGCGACGCTGACCCATGCGCGCTGCGACGCCGGCCTGCAGGAGCAGGTGCTGCGCGACATCCATATGCTGCAGCACCAGGTCGGCGCCGCCAACCGCGCCGATCTTCAGCGCCTGGAGGCCCTGCTCGACGAGAACCAGATCCTGGGCCGCGAGCTCGCGCAAGCTCAGTCGCGCAGCAGCCGGCTGCTGGCCGAGCGCGCCGGCCAGATCGAACGCCTGCAGTCGGAGCAGCTGCGCCTGCGCGGCGAGCTGCTGGGCCGCGACACGGCGATGGCCGGTCTGCGCGAAGACTTGCAGCGCCTGGAGGCCGCCGTGCCGGGCCTGCGCAACCGCCAGGAGCAGGCGGATCAGATCCGTCTGCAGCAGGGCCGCATCCACGAGCTGGAGCGCGCTTTGCTGGCGGCCCAGCAGCAGGTCGAGCGCGAGCGCCGCCGCGTCGAAGAAACCCGGCAGATGCTGGATCTGGCGCGCGCCCCGCAACCGGCCTCCGAGCCAGACCTGGCCCTGCCCGAACTGAGCGAGCGCGCGGTGCTTTGCGTCGGCGGCCGCCAGGCCGTGGTGCCGATCTACCGCCAGCTGATCGAACGCACCGGCGGGCGCTTCCTGCACCATGACGGCGGCGAGGAAGACGCCGTCGCCAAGCTGGACGCCAGCCTGGCCGCCGCCGATCTGGTGATCTGCCAGACCGGCTGCATCAGCCACGACGCCTACTGGCGGGTCAAGGACCATTGCAAGCGCCATGGCAAGCGCTGCGTCTTTGTCGACAAACCCAGCGCCTCGAGCCTGCAGCGAGCGCTGGGCCATCTGAGCGAAAAGCCGACCGAAGCCTGAATCGCTCGTGCATAGATCACAAACCAGATAGATACCACTTAAGTCAGGGGTAGACCTGGGGCAAACCCCAGGGAAGAATCCGCTCGTTGCCCGCCCACAAGGCAGCCAACCTACACAACACCCATAGCGGAGGACGAGGAATGAGCTTGCAGAGAACAGCCCCCAAGACTGGTATCAAACTGGTTATTACCCTGATGACAGGTCTGATGGTGCAGGCGGCGCAAGCCCTGCCGGTCATCGATTTCGGCGTGGCCCAGGGCTACAGCGGTTTCTTCTTCGGCAATGTGAACGCCGCGGCCGATGTCGAAGGCCGGCTGGCGGTGGGCGGCAATCTGACCTCGGGTTTTGACGTCGGCTACCGCAATGCCTTTGGCTCGACGGCGCCATCGCTGGTCGTCCAGGGCAGCGTGTCACTCACCAGCCAATGGGGCAATGCCGGCTCGATCTATAACGGCCCGAACTACAACACCGACACCAACGCCTCGATTGGCCCGAGCACCGCCCCCTGGGTGCCGGCTAAGCTGAACATGGGCGGCCTGGTCTACGGCGGCAGCCTGAACGCGGTCGACTGGCAGTACGGCACGGCCACCAAGAACGCCAACTTCCTGGACTTCGCCGCCGCCAAGACCCAGCTGAGCGGCCTGTCCAGCCAGTTGGCCGGCAGCGCGCAGAACGGCAGCTGGGCGCTGGGCGCGGGCGGCGTGACGCTGACCGGCGACGGCAGCTCCGATGTGCAGATCTTCAACCTGGGCAACACCGCGCTGAGCAATATCACGCTCAACAACGTCAAGGCCGGCGCCCATGTGGTGATCAACAGCACGCTGACCAACGTGGTGTTCTCGGGCAATCTGGGCGGCGACCAGGCCAACTCCAGCGACGGCCTGGCCTCGCACCGCGACCGCCTGATCTTCAACCTGAGCAATGCCACCAACGTCAACGTCAGCAGCTTCCTGAATGGCAGCGTGCTGGCGGTGAACGCCGATGTGATCGGCAGCGGCCACCTGGAAGGCACATTGATCGCCAACTCGCTGAGCGCAGGTCCCAACGGCAAGCTGGAGCTGGGCTATGAGCCCTTCATCCCGACCTCGCCGGTGCCCGAGCCCGAGAGCTATGCGCTGATGCTGGCGGGCCTGGCCGCGATGGGCTTCATCGCACGCCGTCGCCGCCAGACCTGATCGCAGCTCAAGGCCACTCGAACCGCAGGCAGCGCTGACGCGTGCCTGCGGTTTTTTCATGGCCGTTCGCGAATCACAGCGTGTAGTCGCCGCTGGCTTCGGGCTGGAACAGGATGGCGTCGATCTCGGCCGCGGCCTCGTCGCGATTGGGTGTCTGCCAGCGCGCCAGCGAACCCACCGGCAGGCCCAGCAGGCCCGTGCCCACCGGCGACAGCACCGAGACAAAGCCGACGCTGGGCTCGGCGTCATGCGGGTAGCACAGGGTCAGGCGGTGACGCCGCCCGGTCTGGACGCCGACGATCTCCACCTGCGAGTACATCGTGACCACATTGGGCGGCACCTGGCGGGAATCCACCAGATCGGCGCCATCGAGCAGCGCCTGCAGGGTTTCATGGGACTGAGCTTCGAGCAACTTGCTGAGGCGGCGGTGATCCAGGGCCGTGAGCAGGCGCTCGGGCCTGACGGTGTTTGGCGTGTGCATGAGGCACTCCGATCGAAGGCAAGCACGCCGCTTTGAGAAAGTGCGGCGCGCGCCGACGCGCTGGGCAGAGGCCCGGCGATCGATGGTGCGCGAAAAGATGAGGGGTGGCGGATCGCCGGGCTTAGAGGGGTGCGGCCGGCTGGGCATGCTGCGCAGCGGCCGCCTGTGCTCGGCAGGCGCACGACTGCAGCGGCGTCGCGAGAGCGGCGCGCTGGGCAGCGAAGCGGGTAGCAAAGACCGGTGCAGACATGCAGGCATTGTAGGCCGGCAGACACGCTTAACCATATGCGCGCTTCTTCCTTGGGCCTGCGGGCCGGCTTGCTTACGCTGCGCAGCTCGCTCCCGAAGCCGACCGGCCACAAGCCGCCCCACGCTTGCTGGCAAGACCTGACCCCAACCGAAAAATACATGTCGTACTTTCCACTTTGCCGGCCCGCGCCGATCGCACTGGCCGTTGCGCTGGCCTATGCCCTGCCGGCTGCGGCAGCCAGCACGGACGCCGCCGCCACCGGCAGCACCGTCCAGTCCGCCCCCACCGTGCAGGTCACCGGCTCGCGCATCCTGCGCGCCAAGGCCGAGAGCGCCAACCCGGTGACGGTGATCAAGTCCGAGGACCTGTCCCGCCACGGCTACAAGAATGTCTTCGACGCGCTCAACTCGCTGACCGAGAACACCGGCTTCGTCCAGGGCGCCGACTTCGGCAACACCTTCACGCCGGCCGCCAATGCGATCAGCCTGCGCGGCCTGGGGCCCAACCACACGCTGACGCTGATCAACGGTCGCCGCGTCGCCGACTACCCGACCGCCTACAGCGGCTCGGTCAACTTCGTCGACCTGGCCAACATCCCCTCGGCCCTGATCGACCGCATCGAGATCCTGCATGGCGGCGCTTCGGCCGTCTATGGCTCCGACGCGATCGCCGGTGTGGTCAACATCATCCTGAAAAAGCAGACCGACGGCCTGCGCCTGAATCTGAAGGCCGGCGGCACCGAGGACGGCGGCGGCGAGAACGCCCGGCTGCAGCTGACCGGCAATGTGGCTAGCGGCGCGGTCAGCGGCATCTGGGGCCTGGAGCTCAGCAGCCGCCAGCCGATCTGGGCACGCCAGCGCAGCTTCATGTCCGACAGCACCTTGCAGGGCGCCGCGCCTGCCGTCGTGTTCGGCCGGCGCAACGCCGGCAGCAACTACATCGATCCGGGCGCCGGCACCTGCGAGGCCCTGGGCGATCTGTTCTCCGGCAGCACCCGGCGCTGGGAGACCAAGACCGGCAGCTTCTGCGCCAGCGGTCGCGCCGGCGCCAACTACTGGACCACCCAGACCGGCAACCGCAGCCTCAATGCCGCCAGCCTGCTGAGCTGGCAGCTCGATGACAGGACCGAGCTCTTCGCCGAAGCGCTGCTGGGCCTGAACCGCACCGAGAACAACACGCGCGGCCCCAGTTGGACCTCGCTGGCGGCCTCCACCGGCTACTTCCGCAATGCAGTGACTGGCAATCTGGAGACCTGGACCCGGCGCATCGCGCCCGAGGAGTTGGGCGGCGTTGATCGCTTCAACCGCGAATGGCGCGACGGCTCGGGCAATCTGGCCCTCGGCGCGCGCGGCGAGCTCGGCGACTGGGGCTATGAGCTGAGCTACAACGCCTCGGTCTACCGCAGCAAGACGCCGGTGCCACGCCTGCTGGCCAATATCGACGAGTTCTTCCTGGGCAAGCAGCAAGGCGTGGACGCCAAGGGCGTGCCGATCTACGCGCCCGATCCCAAGCGCCTGTTCACCGCGCTGACGCCGGCCGAGTACGACAAGCTCAACGGCAGCAGCGAGGGCCATAACAAGGCCTGGACCCATGGCCTGAGCCTGAACGTCAACCGCGAGCTGTTCACGCTGCCGGCCGGCCCGGTGCAGATGGCCGCGCTGGCGGAGATCGGCAGCCAGGGCTTCAGCAACGAGGCCGACCCACGTCTGGGTCAGGGCGTGTTCTACAACACCACCGCATCGGCCCTGGTCAAGGGCACACGCCAGCGCACCGCCCTGGGGCTGGAGCTGCAGGCACCGCTGACCCGACAGCTCACCGCCACCGTCGCGGGCCGCTACGACGACTACCGCTTTGCCGGCAAGAGCGACGACAAGTTCACCTACCAGGGCGGGCTGGAGTTCCGCCCCAACGCCGAGCTGCTGCTGCGCGCCAACCATGCGACCAGCTTCCGAGCGCCGGACATGAACTACATCTACACCGCCGAGTCCAAGGGCTACTACAGTTCCTCGACCGACTACTACGCCTGCGGCCTGAGCGGCCAGCCCCTGGCCACCTGCAGCTTGCGCAATATCTCGCCGGGCTTCAACTACATCAGCAATGGCAGCTCGGATTTGAAGTCCGAGAACGGCCGCAGCCAGGGCCTGGGCCTGGTCTGGTCGCCCAGCACGCAGTTCGATGCCTCGCTGGACTTCTGGAAGATCCATATCGATGACCTGGTCACCAATCTGAGTTCCGACACCTTGCTGCGCGACGAGGCCGACTGCCGCCTGGGCGCCAAGGACATCGGCAGCCCGACCTGCGTGGATGCGATCCGGCGCGTGCGCCGCAATCCAGCCAATGCGGTGGTCCGGCCCGGCGAGGTGCGCGACATCCTGGTCAACCCGATCAATGCGGCGCAGAAGAGCACCCGCGGCTTCGACATCGCCGGCCGCTACAGCTGGCAGACCGTCAGCCTCGGCCAGTTCCAGACCCGTGTGAAGTACACCAAGGTGCAAAGCTATGTCTACCGCCAGTTCGCCGGCGATGCCGCCAGCAACCAGGTCGGCACGCGCGACTTCGACGACTGGCCCGAGAAGCTGGTCGCCAGCCTGAGCTGGAACCACGGCCCCTGGTCCAGCACGCTGACCGCGACCCGCAACGGCAAGATCCCCGATGGCGACAAAGGCTGGATCAAGCCCAAGGCCTTGTTCAATATCAGCGGCGGCTACGAGTTCAACGAGAACAGCAAGCTCTCGCTGATCCTCAACAATGTGGCAGGCAGCGTGCCGCTGGACAAGGGCGGCGGCTGGCCCTTCTACCCGACGAGCCGCTACAGCCCGCACGGCCGCCAGGGCTGGATCGAGTTCGAGCACCGCTTCGGCGGCTGAGACAAGCCCGCCCCCTCGCAGCGCTGCGCGCATCCAGGGGGCGGACTTTCTCGGGCAAAGCGTGAGTTAGCGCACGGTACGGCGCCGCGACACCCGGAATCAGGGTTTACGCGGAGCTTTCATGCCAGAAGAATGCGCGCACCTCTTCAAGACAGGATCTCACGCATGCGCCGCTCGACCCCGTTCTCCGCCCTCGCCGCCACCTTGCTGGCGACCTCGCTGGCCCAGGCCGCGCCGAATGCGCTGGGTCTGGACAAGGGCCTGAACCTGCTGGTGTTCGACAACTTCACCGCCAGCTCCAGCGATGTCGAGGGCCGCGTCGCGGTCGGCGGCAATGCCAAGCTGGGCAGCTACTCGATCAACACCAAGGGCTCGGGTGCGCTGTACGAAGGCATAGGCCTGGCGGTCGGCGGCCATCTGCAGTTCAGTGGCGGCCAGCTCTGGGGCGACACCGTCGTCGGTGGCAATCTGAGCACGCAAAGCGGCGCGAGCTTCATCGGCGATGTGCGGGTGGGCGGCAATCTGAACGCCAACAAGGCCTGGCTGACGGCAGACAGCATCACTTACGGCGGCACAGCCACCGGCGTGCAGCAGTGGCAGAACCCGCTGCCGCAGAAGGCGGCAGCCGGCAGCACGGTGAACCTGGGCATCGATTTCGCGGCCGAGCAGGCGCGGCTGAGCAGCTTCTCGCAGCAGCTCGACGGCTTTGCCAACAGCGGCAGCGTCGCCAATGTCTGGGGCAATATGGTGCTGAACGGCCAAGGCGCCGGGCTGGCCGTGTTCGACCTGAATGCCGCCGATGTCGGCAAGAACCTGGAGCTCAGCAATCTGGGCAGCAATGCGACCGTGATCATCAATGTGCACGGCAGCAAGGTCGACTTCGGCAACCACGGCTACACCGGCTTCGACAGTGGCCGCGTGCTGTTCAATCTGGTCGACGCGCAGACGGTCAGCTTCAGCGGCGGCGTCACCGCCTCCTTCCTCGCGCCGCTGGCCAAGTTCACGGCCGGCTCCGGCGTGATCAATGGCCAGGTGATCGCGCAGAGCTGGAACGGCTCGGTGCAGATCAACGACGCCGCCTTTGCCGGCACGATCTCGGCCGTGCCCGAGCCCGGCAGCATGGCGATGCTGCTGGCCGGCCTGGGCGTGATCGGCTTCGTCGCAGCGCGCCGCAAGCGCTGAATCAGGTGGCTGCAGTCTTGATGGCGTCTTGACACTGCAGTGCAAAAGCTGGGCGATTTCTTGAGCTGCGGGCCGGGAGACTGAAGGCCTCGCAACAACAGGTCGGCCACGGTGCCGGCCCGGCCCATGCGCCCAGTCGCCATCCTCCAGCACGAAGCCAGCCAAGGCCCCGGTTATCTGCTGGACTTTCTGCAGCAACAGGACATCCCCTTCCAGATCTTCCATCCGGCCCAGGGTCAGGACTTGCCCCTGCGGGCCAGCGACCACAGCGGCCTGGTGGTGCTGGGCAGCAATCACAGCGTCAATGAAGACCTGCCCTGGATCGCTCAGGAGATGGCGCTGCTGCAGGCGGCGCTGAGCCGCGACGTGCCGGTGCTGGGCCATTGCTTCGGCGGCCAGCTGCTGGCGCGTGCGATGGGTGCCCAGGTGCACCGCAATGCCTGGCCCAATATCGGCTGGGCCCGGCTGGCCGTGACGCCGGCCGCCCGCGCGATGTTTGGTGGCGCCACCCACGCCACGCTGTTCAACTGGCATTACGACACCTTCGAGATCCCGCGCGGCGCCGCCCGCACGCTGTTCGGCATGCATTGCCTGAACAAGGGCTTCGCCCACGGCAAGCACTTGGGTTTCCAGTCCCATCTGGAGGTCACCGAGGCCAGCGTGCGCGCCTGGTGCGAAGAATCCCGGCAAGAACTGACCCTGGCTCACGGCCCGGCCGTGCAGACCGAGGCGCAGATGCTGCAGGGCCTGCGCGAGCGCACCGCCGAACTGCACCGGGTGGCGCGCGGCGTCTACCGGGAATGGGCTGCGGGACTGTGCCGCCCGACCCTGGTACAGCTGCACGGCGGGTGGTGAACGGCCTCAGCGGCGCCGGCGCCACCACAGCCAGGCACCGCTGAAACCCAGGCCGAACAGGCTCAGGCCTATCAGGCCGGTGGCCGCCTCGTGCAGCGGGCCGCCCAGGGTGCCGGTGTGCAGCGGATAGATCCAGGCGGTGCTGCGTCCGCCCAGGTCCAAACTGTTCCAGCGCTGCTGCGCCAGCAAGGCGCCATCGACCGGATGCAGCCAGACCGAGGACAGGCCGTTGGGGTGCGGATCATCGGGAAGCTTCAGGCGCACGCGCACCGGCCGGTCTGCCGCCGCCCCCAGCTGCACATAGCCGACCATGCCCTCGGGCCAGCGGGCCCGGGCCGCTGCGACGATCTCATCCAGGCTCAGGGGTGGGCCTTCGGCTCGGCCGACCTTGGGCGGCTTGACCGGAGCCTCGCCGGCCAGGCTGCTGACCCAGACGCCCAGCGGCCGCCAGGCCATCCAGGCCCCGCTGGCGACCGAAACCACGATCAGCAGGCCCAGCACGACACCGCCCAGGCGATGCAGATCAAACAAGGCCCGCGTCGCGCCCTTGCCCAGCTTCAGCGCAAAGGCATGACGCCACTGCGCGGCGTTCATCGGCCACCACAGGATCAGGCCGGTCAGCAAGAGGGCCAGATAGGCCAGCGACACGCTGGCCAGGATCGCCTTGCCGGTGTCGCCCAGCAGCAGCGCGCTGTGCAGCTCGAAGATGAAGTTGGCAACGCCCTCGTGCTCGCCACGCCGGCCCTGCTCGCGGCCGGTGCTGGGGTCGATATAGAGCGTGCCCTCCCATTGCGGACTTTTGAGCAGCACGCGCAGGCTCTCGCCCGACTCGCGTGGCGGGCGCAGTGTCATCGTCGCCTTGGGACCGAACTCGGCCACCAGACGCTGGCGCAGCAGCTCCAGCGCGGCCGGCCCGGCGTCGCCTTGAGCAGCCGACCTGAACAGCTCGGGATGCAGGGCCTGGTCCAGCGGGCGCAGCACCGTCAGCGCCGCGCCCAGCAGCGCAGCAAGAGCCAGCAGCAGGCCCAGGGTCAGGCCGGTCCAGCGGTGCAGCCACAGCCAGACACGGCGGGCCTTCGGCAGCGCCATCAGAAGTCCAGCTTGGCGGTCACGCGCAGGGTGCGCGGCGCACCGACGCCCAGCAGGTTGTTGCCGGCGGTGCTCCAGTAGTCCTTGTCGGCCGCGTTCTCCAGATTGGCCTGCAAGCTCAGGGGCTGGTTGGCCAGCTTGGTCTGGTAGCGCGCGCCCCCAGAGAGACCACCTGGTAGGCCGGGATCCAGGCCTGGTTGCTGTTGTTCACCGCGCGCTTGCCGACGTGATAGACGCCGGCATTAAAGGCCAGGCCCTGCACCATCGGCATGCGGTACTCGCCGAACAGGCCCAAGGTGTTCTTAGGCGTGTTCTCGGGCGTCTTGCCCAGCTCGGCGGCACTGGCGGCCTTGATGATTTCGGCGTCCAGCAGCACGGCGGACGCTACCAGCGCGAAGTCGCGGCCGATCTCGCCGCTGGCGGAGAACTCCAGGCCGCGGTAGCGGCTCTGGCCGCCGACCTGGTAGACGTTGGCGATGGTGGTGGCCTGCGCGCGCTCGATCTCGAACAGTGCCGTCTGCAGCAACAGGCTCTGGGCGAGGCGCGCCTTCAGGCCCAGCTCCTTTTGCTTACTCAAGGCCGGCGGCAGAATGGCGCCGGCGTTGCTGACCGTCAGCGGTGCAGTGCCGGTCTCTTCCAGGCCACGCAGCAGGCTGGCATAGATACTCAGGTTCGTCATCGGCTTCCACATCACCGAGACATTCGGCGTGGTCTTGTCGACCTCGTAGGGCTTGCCCAGGCCGCTGGCGCTGCTGCTCTGGCTGCGGTAGTCGGTGCGGCGCACGCCGGCAAGCAGCTGCCACTGCTCGCCGATCGCGATCCGGTCGTAGACGTAAAGGCCGCGGTCNCTCTGGCTGCGGTAGTCGGTGCGGCGCACGCCGGCAAGCAGCTGCCACTGCTCGCCGATCGCGATCCGGTCGTAGACGTAAAGGCCGCGGTCGCGGATCTCGGAGGGAAAGCCGGTCTGCGTCAGCGGCGGGTTAACCGGCGCCACGTCGACCGGCGCGTAGAGGTTCTGCGGCGCCGTCGCCGTGCCGCTGCGCCAGCCGGCGCTTTCACGCAGGTTGTAGCTGCCGCCCAGGGTCAGTTCGTGCTGGACGCCTGCGGTGGCGAAACGGCCGATCGCCTCGATCCGATGGTTGGTGTTGGTATAGGCCTGGCCCTTGAGCACATTGATACTGACCCGCCCGGCACCGGTCTGGTTGTTGTAGTTCTGGAAGGTGTTGAGATTGCGGTCGCGCTTGGTCTCGGCGCGGCCGGTCTCCAGGCTGACGACCCAGTCGTCATTCAAGGCGATATCGCCGCGCACCAGCGCGTTGGTGGCCTCGGCGTCATAACGTGCCCAGTCGGCCGCGAGATTGGTCTTGTTGTCAGGCACACGCGGCAGGCTGATCGCAGCGTTCACTGCAGCAGGCAGCTGGATCGCGGCCTGCTCGCTGACGTCCTTGCGGTAATGCTCCAGGTCCAGCTTCATGTTGGCGGACGGCGAGACGCGCCAGTCATAAGCCAGCGCCAGCAGGCCGCGGTCACCCTTGAAGTTGGCAATGCCGTTTTCTTCCTTGCCGGCCGCCGCGTTCAGGCGGATGCCCATGCTGTCGTCCGCGCCGAAGCGCCGGCCCAGGTCCACATGGGCCTTGATGCCACCATGGTCGTTGAGCGTCGTCGTCAGCGAGCTAACGGGCTTGGCGCCGGCGCGCTTGGTGACGAAGTTGACGATGCCCGAGGGCGGCACCATGCCGTAATACATCGACGAGGCGCCCTTCAGCACCTCGACCTGCTCCTTGTTTTCCAGCGGGATGTCGATCAGGTTGATCACCGGCAGGCTGCCGTTGAGCCGGTAGTTGCCGCGGTTCTCGACGATGATGCCGCGGATCGACAGGTTGTCGTAGGTCGAGCCGCTGACCTGGGAGCGGGTCACGCCGGCGGTGTTGCGTAGCGCGTCAAACAGGCCTTGCGCGCCCTGCGCATCGAGCAGCTCGCGCGACATCACGTTGTTCGTCAGCGGCACGTCCAGCGGATCCTGGTCGCGGAAGGCGCCGACCTGGACCGAGCTGGGCGCGAAGCTCTTCTGGCGCTCGCCGCTCACAACGACGGTATCGAGCAGGCTGGGCGAAGCGGCCAGCGCGGCCTGGGCGGCAAGCGTCAGCGTGGACAGGGCAAGGCTGCGCCGGGCAGCCGGCAGGCAGAGGGTGGACATGGGCGGGAAAAAAATTTAATGCGAATTGTTCGCATTCTAATCTCAAGCCCCGGCCGATTCAGGGCATCAGCCGATAGCCCACCGCCGTCTCGGTCAGCAGATGGCGGGGCTGGGCCGGCTGGTCTTCGAGCTTCTGGCGCAGCTGGCCCATATAGACGCGCAGATAGTGGTTGTCCTCGACATGGCTGGGACCCCAGACCGCTTTCAGCAGCTGGCGGTGCGTCAGCACCTTGCCGGCATTGGCGATCAGATGGGTCAGCAGCCGGTACTCGATCGGCGTCAGGTGCACGGCCTGGCCTTCGCGCAGCACGCGCCGCGCTGCCAGGTCCACCTCGACGGCACCAAAGCGGAACACGGTCTGCGCCGGCTCGCCCGCCGCTGCGGCCGACTGGCTGCGCCGCAGCGCCACCCGCACCCGCGCCATCAGCTCGCCGACGCCGAAGGGCTTGGTCAGGTAGTCGTCGGCGCCGGCATCGAGCGCGGCGATCTTGTCGGCCTCGCTGGCGCGGGCGCTCAGCACGATCACCGGCACACCGGACCAGGCCCGCAGATCCTTCAGGTAGTTGATGCCGTCGTCATCGGGCAGGCCCAGGTCCAGCACGATCAGCTCGGGCCGGCGCGTGCCGGCGTCGATGAGGCCCTGGCGCACGGTCTCGCATTCATGCACCTGCCAGCCCTCGGCCTCCAGCGCCATGCGCACGAAACGGCGGATGCTGGGTTCGTCCTCGACGATCAGCGCAACGGGAGAGGGATCACTCATGGTCTTCGATGTCGGGGAGCGGCGGCGGGTTGCCCAGCGGCAGGGTCAGCACAAAGGCGGCGCCGCCGCCGGGCACCGGCTCGGCATGGATGCCGCCTTGATGGGCTTGCATGATGGCACGGCAGATCGCCAGCCCGAGGCCGACGCCGGGGGTGCTGCTCTCGCTCTTGGCGCGGGCGAATTTCTCGAACAGCGCCTCCTCGCGGCCGGGCGGCAGACCGGGGCCGTTGTCGGCCACGCGCAGCCACAGCTCGTCCTCGCGCAGCTCGGCCGAGATGCGTATCAGGCTGCCGGCGGGTGTGTACTTGACCGCGTTCTCGAGCAGATTGCACAGCACCCGCTCGATCAGCACCGCATCCAGATTGATCATGGGCAGCCCCGGCGGCAGCTCGGTCTGCACCCGGTGCGCGGCCAGGCTGGCCTGCATGGCCTGCAGGGCACTGCCCACCACCTCCTCGACCGGCTGCCACTGCAGGCGCAGCTGCACCGCGCCGCTTTGCAGCCGCGCCATGTCCAGCAGGTTGTTGACCATCGCGTTGATGCGCTGCGACTCGCGCTGCAGCGCCTGCGCCATCTCGCGGCCGGCCTCGGGCAAGGCGGGCAAGGCCGCCAGCGTGTCGGCCAGGCCGTAGACCACGGCCAGCGGCGTGCGCAGATCATGCGAGAGCGCCGACAGCAGCGAGTTGCGCAGGCGCTCGGATTCGATATGCACCAGCGCGTCCTGCGCCACCTCGACGTAATGCACCCGCTCCAGCGCCTGACCGATGATGCTGGCATAGGTGTCGAGTTGGGCGCGGCGCTCCGGCTGCATCACGCTGGCCAGATCGCGCGGCCGCAGGGCCAGCACGCCGCGCGCGCGCATCGGCGCCTGCAGCGGCAGATAGAACCAGGCGCTGCCCGGCAGGGTGTCGGTGGCCAGGCCGGCTGCCTGGCCATGGTCCAGCGCCCAGCGCGCGGTGCCGAGATCGGGCGGATCGGCCTCGCCCTCGGGCAGCAGCAAGGCGTCCTTCAGGTCCAGCACCAGCACCAGGGCCCGGCCATGCAGCTCGCGCGACAGGCTGCTCTGCGCACTCTGCACCACCTGCTCAGTCTGCAGCGCGCCGGACAGCTCGCGGGTCAGCTCGAACAGGGCTCGCGAGCGCGCCTCGCGCTCGGCCGCGATCTGGGCCTGGTAGCGCAGATGGGCGGTCAGCTGGCCGGTGATCAGGCCCACCGCTAGCATCACGACAAAGGTCAAGAGGTACTGCACGTCCGAGACCGCGAAGCTCAGATGCGGGGCGATGAAGAAGAAGTCGAACAGGCCGACGCTCAGAAAGCTGGCCAGCACCGAGGGACCGCGCCCCCAGCGCAGCGAGACCCCCAGCACCGTCAGCAGGAACAGCATGACGATATTGGCCTCGTCGAAGACCGGCTGCAGCGGCAGCGCCAGCGCGGTGGTACCCACGCAGGCCAGCGCGGCAAACGCATAGCGCTGCCATTGCCGGCCCAAGGCCAGACCGGGATCGACGGTGTCAGGCACCGGCGCCGGCGTGGCCGGCTGGCCGACCTCGATCAGGTCGACATCGCTGGCGCTGTCCGCCAGGCGCTGGTGCAGGCCGGGCCCACCGAGCAAGCGGCGCCAGGCCGGCCGCCGTGCGGCGCGGCCCAGCACCAGCTGCGAGAGATTGTTCTCGCGGGCATGGTTCACCAGGGCCGGGGCCGGGTCTTGCGCCTGCAAGACGGCAGTGACCGCGCCCAGATCATGGGCCAGGCGCACCACCCGCAGAATGCGCTCGCGCTGCGCGTCGGGCAGGCGCCGCAGCGCCGGTGTCTCGACGTAGACCGCATGCCAGGACACATTGAGCTGTTGGGCCAGGCGCGCGGCCGCGCGCACCACATGCTCGGCCCCCGAGCCATTGGATTCAGGGCCGATCGCACAAAGGATGGCGGCCTCGGTCTTCCAGACCTGGGCTATTGACTGCTTGCTGCGCCAGGCCTGCACATCATCCTCGACGCGGTCGGCGGTGCGGCGCAGCGCCAGCTCGCGCAAGGCCATCAGATTGCCCTTGCGGAAGAAGTTCCTGGCCGCGCGCTCAGCCTGGGCCGGCATATAGACCTTGCCGGCGCTCAGCCGCGCCAGCAGCTCGTCGGCCGGCGTGTCCACCATCACGACCTCGTCGGCGGCGTCGAAGAAGGTATCGGGCAAGGTCTCCTGCACGCGCACGCCAGTGATGCCGCCCACCACATCGTTGAGGCTCTCCAGATGCTGGACGTTCAGCGTCGTGTAGACATCGATGCCATGGGCCAGCAGCTCCTCGACATCCTGCCAGCGCTTCGGATGCCGCGAGCCGGCCACAGTGCTATGGGCCAGCTCGTCGACCAGGATCAGCGCGGGCTGCCTCGCCAGCGCGCCGTCGAGATCGAACTCGGGCAGGGTCTTGCCGCGGTACTCGACCTGGCGCGGCGGCAGTATCTCCAGGCCCTCGGTCAACGCCATCGTCTCGCTGCGGCCATGGGTCTCGACCACGCCAATCAGCGGCGCCCGCCCCTCGTCCCTCCATTCGGCACTCAGCTTGCGAGCCGCCTGCAACATCGCATAGGTCTTGCCGACGCCGGCCGAGGAGCCGAAGTAGATGCGCAGCTTGCCGCGCGCGGCTTTCTCTTCCTCTTCGCGCAGCTGCTCCAGCAGCACGTCCGGGTCGGGGCGCTGATCGTCGCTCATAGCCACCCTGCCCGTTTGAAGCGATACCAAAGACCGACGCAGACCGTGGTGATCAGGCCCAGCGCGGCCGGATAGCCCCATTGCCATTTCAGCTCGGGCATCCCCTCGAAGTTCATGCCCCAGATGCCGGCAAAGGCGGTGGCCGCGGCAAAGATGCCGGCCCAGGCGGCCAGACGCTTGGTCACATCGCTGTCCTCGATGGCCACCATCGACAGATTGGCCTGGATGGCCGTGCCTATGGTCTCGCGCACCGACTCGATGGCACCGTGGATGCGCGCCAGATGGTCGGCCACATCGCGGAAGTAGTCCTCGGACCTGGCACAGATCGGCGGCGTGCGGCCGCCATGCAGCTTGGACAGCATCTCCAGCATCGGCGCCACCGCCCGGCGCAGCAGCATCAGGCGGCGCTTCAAGGCATAGAGCCGCTGGATGTTGTCGCGCGCCGCGCCACTGGTGAAGATGCTCTGCTCGATCTCCTCCAGTTCCGACTCCAGCAGATCGACGATGGGGAAATAGCGATCCACCACCGCGTCCATCAGCGCGTAGAGCACGAAGCTGGGGCCCTGGCGCAGCAGCTCCGGCTCGCGCTCGCAGCGCTCACGCACGCCCAGGAAATGCAGCTTGCTGCCCTTGCGCACCGACAGCACGTGGTTGCGGCCGACGAAGACCATCACCTCGCCGAGCTGCAGCTCGCCGCCGACCCAATCGATCAGGTGCATGACGACAAACAGGTCGTCGCCATACTCCTCGACCTTGGGGCGCTGGTGGCCATGGCTGGCGTCCTCGACGGCCAGGCTGTGCAGATTGAAGAGCCGCCGGTAGGACTCCAGCTCGGCGGCATCGCTGTCACGCAGCGCCACCCAGACAAAGGTGTCCGGCTGGTCCAGATAGGCCCCCAGCTCCTCGGGGGCCAGGTCGGCCACCTTGTGGCCTTCGCGATAGGCGGCGCAGTTGATCAGCATCGCGGCATTGTCACCTTCAGAAGGTGCGCGCGGCGCTCAGCACCAGGGCGGCCCGGCCCAGACGCTTCGCATCCTGGCCTGCGGAGTTGCCGGCCTGGTAGTAGTCGCGCGGGGCATCGGTCGCCACCAGGGCCGCGCCCAGATTGAAGCCGCCGACCTCCTTGCTGAGGCCGAGTTTCAGATCGGTGTAGGACAGCTCGCCATAGTGGCGAACGCTCAGGCGACCCAGATGCGCGTCCAGATTGAAACCCGAGCCCAGATCGAAGCGGTAGTTCAGATCCAGATAGCTGCTGCCCTTGGAGGCACCGCGCGCCGGCAAGCCGCTGAAGTAGGCATAGCCGGCGGTCGTGCCGTTGAGACCGAAATAGTCGCTGGCGGCCACTGAGAGCTTGGCGCTGAAGGTGCCGGCCGACAGGCCGATGTAGACATCGAGGTTGTCGTACTTCTCGCGTGTCGCGACGCCGGGCGCGCTGTTCAGCCTGGCGCTGGGGTAGAGATAGGCCAGCACGCCGAGGTCCAGGGTCAGGTCTTGTGTGAGGGAAAACTTGTAGCCGCCATACAGGTCCAGCTCCAGGCCGGCGCCGTTGTTATAGCTGTTGCCGGAGACGTTGGAGGCCCAAACCCCGGCATAGGCGCCGCTGCTGTGCGCATAGTCGAGTCCACCCTGGATGGCGGGCTGGCGCCAGGTCTGGCTGATGCCGCGGAAGCGGTAGTCGGACACCAGGCCGACATTGCCGGTCAGCGTGTGCTCCGGCGGGGTCTGTGCGTGGGATTGCACGGCCAGCAGCAGGGTGGGGATGAGGCAGAGCGTCTTCAGAATGGTGGTCATGGTTCGAACAAAAAACGACCAGGCCCGGGTGAGCCTGGCCCAAAAACAGAGAGGCTGCGGCGCGATCAGCGCGGCTGGTCCAGCGCCAGATTGAGCTTGAGCACATGGACGCGCGGCTCGCCCAGCACGGCCAGGTCGCGGCCCTCGGTATTGGCCGCGATCAGGCGCTGCACCTCGGCCAGCGGCAGGCCGCGCTCGCGCGCGACGCGGGCGGCCTGGTAGCGGGCGGCGGCCATCGAGATGTGCGGATCCAGGCCGCTGGCCGAGGCCGTGACCAGATCGGCCGGCACCGCCGCCGTGTTGCCCGGATCGGCGGCGCGCAGCGCGGCGATCCGGGCCTTGACGGCATCGGCCAGCGCCGGGTTCATCGGGCCCTGGTTGGAGCCGCCGGAGCCGGCCGCGTTATTGGCCATCGGCCCGGTGGCCGAGGGACGGCCCCAGAAGTACTTGGGCGATGTGAAGCTCTGACCGATCAGCTCGGAGCCGACGGCCTTGCCCCCTTGCTCGATCAGGCTGCCGGCGGCCTGTTTGGGGAACAGCGACTGGCCGACACCGGTGACGGCCAGCGGATAGAGCAGGCCGGTGATCGCGCTGAGCAGCACGAAGCTCACAAGCGCGGGACGAAGATGGGCTTTCATGACAAGCTCCTTAGATCAGATGGGTGGCGACCAGGAACAGGTCGATGGCCTTGATGCCGACAAAGGGCACGATCAGGCCGCCAAGGCCGTAGATGGCCAGATTGCGGCGCAGCAGCGCGGCCGCGCCGATGGCGCGGTAAGGCACGCCCTTCAGGGCCAGCGGGATCAGCGCGATGATGATCAGCGCGTTGAAGATCACCGCCGACAGGATGGCCGAGCTGGGGCTGTGCAGGCCCATCACATTCAGCGCGGCCAGCTGCGGATAGACGCCGACAAACATCGCCGGGATGATGGCGAAGTACTTGGCCACATCGTTGGCAATCGAGAAGGTGGTCAGCGAGCCGCGCGTCATCAAGAGCTGCTTGCCGGTCTCGACGATCTCCAGCAGCTTGGTGGGGTTGGAGTCCAGGTCCACCATATTGCCGGCCTCCTTGGCGGCCTGCGTGCCGGTGTTCATCGCCACGGCGACATCGGCCTGGGCCAGCGCGGGTGCATCATTGGTGCCGTCGCCGGTCATCGCCACCAGGCGACCTTCGCCCTGGTAGTCGCGGATCAGCTTGAGCTTGGCCTCGGGCGTGGCCTCGGCCAGGAAGTCGTCGACGCCCGCCTCGGCCGCGATCGCTGCGGCGGTCAGCTTGTTGTCGCCGGTGATCATCACGGTCTTGATGCCCATGCGGCGCAGCTCGGCAAAGCGCTCCTTGATGCCGCCCTTGACGATGTCCTTCAGCTCGACGGCCCCCATCACCTTGGCGCCGTCGGACACCACCAGCGGCGTGCTGCCGCGCCGCGCGATCTCATCGATGGCCTGGCTGACTTCCTTCGGGAAGCTGCCGCCCAGGGCCTCGACATGGCGCCGGATCGCATCGCCGGCGCCCTTGCGGATCTGGCGCTGTTGCTGCGCATGCGAGCCGAGGTCGACGCCGCTCATGCGGGTCTGCGCGGTGAAGGGCACGAACTGCGCATCCAGGCCCGAGAGCTCGCGCTCGCGCAGATTGAAGCGGGTCTTGGCCAGCACCACGATGCTGCGGCCTTCCGGCGTCTCGTCGGCCAGCGAGGCCAGCTGGGCCGCGTCGGCCAGCTGCTGCTCGGTCACGCCGGGCGCCGGCACGAACAGGCTGGCCTGGCGGTTGCCCAAGGTGATGGTGCCGGTCTTGTCCAGCATCAGCACATCCACATCGCCGGCCGCCTCGACCGCACGGCCCGAGGTCGCGATCACATTGGCCTGCATCATGCGGCTCATGCCGGCCACACCGATGGCCGACAGCAGGCCACCGATGGTGGTCGGGATCAGGCAGACCAGCAGCGCGATCAGCGCGGTGATCGACACCACGGTGCCTGCGCCTGCGGCCTCGACGCTGAAGATCGAGTAGGGCAGCAAGGTCACGCTGACGACCAGAAAGACCAGGGTCAGCGCCACCAGCAAAATGGTCAGCGCGATCTCGTTGGGCGTCTTCTGGCGCTTGGCGCCCTCCACCATCGCGATCATGCGGTCGAGGAAGGACTCACCTGGATTGACGGCGATACGCACCACCAGCCAGTCGGACAGCACGCGGGTGCCGCCGGTGACCGAGGAGAAGTCGCCGCCCGACTCGCGGATGACCGGGGCCGACTCGCCGGTGATCGCGCTCTCGTCCACCGAGGCCACGCCCTCGATCACCTCGCCGTCCAGCGGGATCAGGTCACCAGCCTCCACCAGCACGACCGCGCCCTTGCGCAACTCATCGGACTGCAGCGGATGCCACTTGGCGCCGTGCCTGGGTTCTTCCAGCTTCTTGGCCCAGGTCTTGGTCTTCAGGCCGCGCAGCGACGCGGCCTGCGCCTTGCTGCGGCCCTCGGCCATCGCCTCGGCGAAGTTCGCGAACAGCACGGTGAACCACAGCCACAGCGCGATGGCCAGCATGAAGACGGATCCCTCGGTGCCGGCGACGGCCGGGTCCTTCAGGCTGGCCAGCCACAGCGCGCTGGTCAGGATGGCGCCGACATAGACGACGAACATCACCGGGTTGCGCCACTGCGTGCGCGGATCCAGCTTGCCAAAGGAGGCCGCGACGGCCGGCTTCAGCAAGGCAGGGTCGAGGAAAGAGAGTTTGTTGTTGTCTTGTGTCGTCATGATCAGACTCCCCACAGCATCAGATGCTCGGCAATCGGCCCGAGCGCCAGTGCAGGGACATAGTTCAGCAAGCCCACCAGCAGCACCGTGCCGATCAGCAGCACGATGAACAGCGGGCCGTGCGTGGGCATCGAGCCGCTGGTCTGCGGGATGCGCTTCTTGGCGGCCAGGCTGCCGGCAATCGCCAGCACCGGCACGATCACGCCGAAGCGGCCCAGCCACATCGCGACACCCAGCAGCGTGTTGTAGAAGGGCGTGTTGGCCGACAGGCCGGCGAAGGCGCTGCCGTTGTTGTTGGCGGCCGAGGTCAGTGCATACAGCACCTCGGAGAAGCCATGGGCGCCCGGGTTCAGGATGCCGGCCTTGCCAGCCGTCGCCAGCACCGCGATGGCGGTGCCGACCAGCACGACGATGGGCGTGATCAGGATGGCGATGGACACCATCTTCATCTCGTGCGGCTCGATCTTCTTGCCCAGGTACTCGGGCGTGCGGCCAATCATCAGGCCGGCAATGAAGACGGCCAGCAGCGCGAACACCAGCATGCCGTACAGACCGGTGCCGACGCCGCCGAACACCACCTCGCCCAGCTGCATCATCACCAGCGGCACCATGCCGCCCAGCGGCGTCATCGAGTCGTGCATCGAATTGACCGCGCCACAGGAGGCGGCCGTCGTGACCACCGCAAACAGGCTGCTGGCATTGATGCCGAAGCGGGCCTCCTTGCCCTCCATATTGCCGGCGCCGGCCTCGACGCCCAGAGCCGTCAGCGCCGGGTTGCCGGCCTGCTCGGCGCTGGTCGCCGCGAACACCGCCGCGACAAACATCAGGCTCATCGCCGCCAGCACCGCCACACCCTGGCGCGTGTCGCCCACCATGCGGCCGAACATGAAGCACAAGGCCGCCGGGATCAGGAAGATCGCCAGCATCTGCACCAGATTGGACAGCGCGGTCGGGTTCTCGAAGGGATGAGCCGAATTGGCATTGAAGAAACCGCCACCATTGGTACCCAGCATCTTGATCGCCAGCTGCGAGGCGGCCGGGCCCATCGCCAGGGTCTGGGTGCTGGTCTGGACATCGTCCATCAAGACCTGACCCTGCGCATCCGTCAGCGGCTGACCATTGGCGCCGAGCTTGGGCGTCTGGTAGCTGGTGGCCTCCACGGTGCTGACCTCCTTGTAGGCGTCGAAGTTCTGGATCACGCCCTGGCCGACGAAGAAGATCGCCAGCACAAAGCTGATCGGCAGCAGCACCCACAGCGTGATGCGGCTCAGATCGGCCCAGAAGTTGCCGATGGTGGCCTGCAAGTCGTTCGCCGGGCCGCTCCCAAGAACGACTTGGCCCCCTCGGGGGGCCGCCTGCGTACCCGCAGGCGGGGGGCTCACACGGCCTTTGCCGGCGAAACCGCGGATCAGCGCGAACACCACGGCAATGCCGGTGGCGGCCGAGACGAAGTTCTGCACCGTCAGCGCCAGCATCTGGCTCAGATAGCTCATCGCGGACTCGCCGCCATAGCCCTGCCAGTTGGTGTTGGTGACAAAGCTGATCGCGGTGTTGAAGGCCGAGTCGGGCGTGATCGCCGCCATGCCTTGCGGATTCAGTGGCAGCAACCCCTGAAAGCGCTGCAGCGCATAGACCGCCAGCACGCCGATGAAGTTGAACAGCAGCAGCGCGATCGCATACTGCTTCCAGTGCATGCCCTCGGTCGGCTTGACGCCGGCCAGGCGGAACAGCCCCCCCTCGACCGCCCCCATCCAGCGCGGCAGGCGGCCCTCGGCCACCCGGTGCAGCCAGCGCGCCAGCGGCCAGGCCGCCAGCAGCAGCAAGGCCATGAACAGGCCCAGATTGATCCATGCCAGGGAATTCATCTCAGAACTCCTCGGCGCGGAACAGCGCCACGACCAGATAGACAAACAAGCCAGCGGCCACCAGGCCACTGACGATATAGAGCCCGCTCATTGCTTGCCGCCCTCCAGCCTGTGGCTGGCAGCGGCCAGGCCGAGGGCCAAGCCGAACAGCGCCAGGCTCAAGCCCAGAAATACCCAATCCATCATCTTGTGCTCACACGCTCAGTTGAGATGTGCAGAGCTTAGGAATTGGGGCCTCAGCTTGTCGTAGAAGCTGGGGTGGGCGGTATCAAGATCGTATAAAGATGGCGCCAAGCAAAAGAGGCCCGAAGGCCTCTTGTCGGGGTACGAACGCTGGCGATCCTCAGCGTATCGGCGCCAGCGAGCGGAAGGCCTTGACCGCGCCCTCGCCCATCGCGGCGCCGAAGCGCTTGGCCAGGCGTTCGGCGACGTTGTCGCGCGGCGTGTAGTCGATCACTTCCTCGGCCTTGATGACCTCGCGGGCCACATAGTCGAGGCTGCCCAGATGGTCGGCCAGGCCGAGCTTGACGGCCTCCTCGCCGTTCCAGAACAGGCCCGAGAAGGTCTCCGGGGTTTCCTTCAGGCGCTTGCCGCGGCCGTCCTTGACGATCTTGATGAACTGGCGATGGATCTGGTCCAGCATGGCCTGGGCATAGGCGCGCTGGGCCTCGTTCTCGGGCGAGAACGGGTCCAGCATGCCCTTGTTGGCGCCGGCCGTGATCAGGCGGCGCTCGACGCCCAGCTTGTCCATCAGGCCGGTAAAGCCGAAGCCGTCCATCAGCACGCCGATGGAGCCGACCACCGAGGCCTTGTCCACATAGATCTCATCGGCAGCAGCAGCGATGTAGTAGGCGCCAGACGCGCAGATCTCCTCGACCACCGCATAGACCTTCTTGCCATGCTTGGCCTTCAGCCGCACGATCTCGTCATAGACGATGCCGGCCTGCACCGGGCTGCCGCCCGGCGAATTGATGCGCAGCACCACGGCCTGGGCCCCCTGGTCCTCGAAGGCGCTCTTCAGCGCCGACAGCATCAGCTCGGCACTGGCCTCGGTGTCAACGGCGATCTCGCCGCGCACCTCCACCAGGGCGGTGTGCGGCGTGTTCGGTGCAGTGCCGACCTGGCGCTGCGCCAGCAGCAGCCACAGCACTGCGATGACCAGCGCCAGCCAGGCCAGGCGGAAGAACACGCGCCAGCGGCGCTCGCTGCGGCGGTCGCGCAGATAGTCGCGGGCGAACTGAGCCAGCACGGCCTCCTGGCTGGCGGGCGCGCCGGACTGCGAGGGCCGGGCCGGGCTGCCGATCGGGTCGGGGATGGCTTGCGGCAAGTCGTCGTTGGGGTTCATGCGGTGTTCGTTCTCTTACTCGTCAAAAGCCGGTTTGGTGTCGCGGGAAGGATACCAATAGACCTGCCCTTGGCGTTCCTCGACCTCGATCTTGGTCAGCCCCATGCGGCCACACATGCCGCTCACGCAGCGGCCGGTCAGCGGGTCGTAGACCGCGCCATGGATGGAGCACATGATGTACTGCTTGTCGCCATCGAGGAACTCGCCCTCCTGCCAGTCCATCTCGGTCGGCACATGGGCGCAGCGGTTCAGATAGGCCACCACCTGGCCGTCGAAGCGCAGCGCGAAGGCGCGCGCCGGCTCGCGCCACTGCAGCACATCGAAGCTGTGGGCGCGGCCGCGCTCCTGCAACTCGTCGGAGCTGCACAGCGGCAGCGGATCGGGCTTTGTTGTCGGGGTATCGCTCATGCGTTCTTGATCAGCCAATCATGCAGTTCGGGCACCGAATGCGCGATGTGCAAGGGTTTGAAGGCCTCGAAGGTCTGGTGGTCGTGGGCACCGTAGCTGACGCCGACGCTGGCCGTACCGGCATTCAGCGCCATCTGCAGGTCATGGCTGGTGTCACCGATCATCAGCGTGCGCTCGGGCTCGGCGCCGAACTCGCGCATCAGCTCATGAAGCATCTGCGGATGGGGCTTGCCGGCGGTCTCGTCGGCGGTGCGGCTGCCGTCGAACAGACCTTGCAGCTCGACCACCTTCAGCGCCTCGTCCAGGCCACGGCGGCTCTTGCCGGTCGCGACGGTCAGCCAGTGATGGCGCGCCTTCAGCGCCGCCAGCATCTCCAGCGTGCCCTTGAACAGCGTGACCTCGTGCTGGGCCGCGAAGTAATGGTGGCGATAGCGCAGACCCAGTTCCGGGTAGCGCGCCGGCGCCAGGCCCGGCACCGCATGGGCCAGCGCCTCCTGCAAGCCCATGCCGATCACATAGCTGGCATCGGCATCGCTGGGCCTCTCCAGGCCCAGATCGACGGCCGCCGCCTGGATGCAGCGGGTGATCAACGCGGTGGAGTCGAACAGGGTGCCGTCCCAGTCGAAGGCGATCAGGTCAAAACGTTGCGGTCTCATCGTGGCGGGCTCAGGTCTTTCAACAGCTTCTCACACTCGGTCGGCAGCGGCGCGAGCAGCTCGATCTCGGCGCCGCTGGCGGGGTGGCTGAACTTCAGCCGTTGGGCATGCAAAAACATGCGCTCGAACTTCAGCGCGCCGCGTGCAATGAGCCGGTTGGCCTCGAAGTCGCCGTATTTCGGGTCGCCAACGATCGGATGGCCAGCATGCTGCAGATGCACCCGGATCTGGTGCGTACGGCCGGTCTTGATGGTCACATCAAGCAGGCTGTAACCCGGCAGACGGCGCGCCACCTTGACCAGGCTGATCGAGCGCTTGGCCTGGTCGGCCTGCGGGTCGTGCGAATTCTCGACCGCACGCACCCAGCGCTCGCCGTCGCTGCCGGTGAACTTCAGCAGCGCCACATCGATGACCTTCTTGTTGTCGGCCCACTCACCGATCACCAGGGCCGCATAGGTCTTGCCGGTCTCCCGTTCGCGGAACTGGTCCTGCAAGGCGGTCAGCGCGCTGCGCTTCTTCGCGATCAGCAGCAGGCCCGAGGTTTCCTTGTCGAGCCGGTGCACCAGTTCGAGAAACCTGGCCTCGGGTCGGGCCCGGCGCAACTGCTCGATCACACCGAAGCTGACCCCGGAACCGCCATGCACCGCGACACCGGCCGGCTTGTTGACGGCCATCAGGTGCTCATCCTCGTACACAACGGGGAACTCCTTGGCCGGCACATAGTCGACCGGGGCGGTGACCCGATCGGGCAGGCGCACCGGTGGCACCCGTACTTCGTCACCCAGTTCCAGCCGGGTGTCGGCATGGGCCCGGCCCTTGTTGACCCGCACCTCGCCGGCGCGGATCACGCGGTAGACATGGGTCTTGGGCACGCCCTTGAGTTCACGCAAGAGAAAGTTATCCAGTCGCTGGCCGGCCGAGTTCTCGTCGATCAGCACACGGCGCACGGCCGGCGCAGGTGCCGGCTCGATGGTGACCGGCTGCAGCTTGGCCGGCGTGGAGTTGACCGGCTTAGTGGGCACGCGCTCACCGCGCGACGCCGGCCCATGGGCGGGCCTCCTGGTTTGTGCTGAGGCGGCTGTGGCGGGCTTGCCAGCGGGCCTGGCTTCATTAGCCCTTATAATGTTCCGAACCACAATTGCGCCGTAAGTGTTTGATTTGCCTGATTTTAGCGGGCACGGCAGCGAATGGCGCGGGCGTGGTGGCACGGCGATGAGCCGGGCCAACAATCGGTGATGCAACGCGCAGGGCAATAAGCGGGCCCCATCCCCAAGTGAGGGGGCGGCTTCGAGTCCTGTGTGGAAGCGCAGACGTAGAAAGAACCACGCCGTCTCGGGCCCCCGGATTTCGGGCGCAAGAGCCGGCACAAGACAAGGTTTACACCGCGCAAGGCCCGTCGATCCAGCATCTGACGACCTTGTGCCAGCGTTCCAGTAGTCCTCGCGGATGAGCCCTCTGACCTCCCCTACCCCCCACCGCTCGCAAGCGCTGCCCCGGCCTCATGCCGCCGGACTGCGCAGCCGTGGCCGGGCCGCGCGATCAGCGCGTCCAGGGGCCAGAGGTGATGCACCGCCTGCTGCCACGCGCGCGCCAACGCTGCTGGTTTGATCGCTCACGATCACCAGCAGTCCAGGGCGATTCCTTCCTCGGTTCCTCCACGTTTGTACGTGCATCGAAGAGTCGCCCACTGACAGGGTCAGGGGCGACGTGGATGATGCTGCGCGTTTGAAGGTCTTCCAAAGACCAGGAACGCGCCAGGAGTGACGACATGAAACGCATGCTGATCAATGCGACGCAGCCGGAAGAGCGGCGCCTCGCGATTGTTGATGGCCAGAAACTGCTGGACTTCGAGACCGAAATCGAGGGCCGAGAGCAGCGCAAAGGCAATATCTATATGGCCGTGGTGACGCGGGTCGAGCCTTCGCTCGAAGCCTGCTTCGTCGACTACGGTGAAGACCGCCACGGTTTCCTGCCCTTCAAGGAAATCTCGCGCCAGTACTTCCGCGACGGCACCGATGTGCGCGCCGCCAAGATCCAGGACGCGATCCGCGAAGGCGACCAGCTGTTGGTCCAGGTCGAGAAGGAAGAGCGCGGCAACAAGGGCGCGGCGCTGACCACCTTTGTCTCGCTGGCTGGCCGCTACCTGGTGCTGATGCCCAACAACCCGCGCGGCGGTGGCGTCAGCCGCCGCATCGAGGGCGAAGACCGCGAAGAGCTGAAGGAAAACCTCGACCAGCTCGAGTACCCGAAGGGCATGAGCCTGATCGCCCGCACCGCCGGCATCGGCCGCTCGGCCGCCGAGCTGCAGTGGGACCTGAACTACATGCTCAAGCTGTGGAGCGCGATCGACGACGCCTCCAAGGGCGGCAAGGGCGCCTTCCTGATCTACCAGGAATCGAGCCTGGTGATCCGCGCGATCCGCGACTACTTCACCGCCGATATCGGTGAGATCCTGATCGACACCGACGACCTGTACGACCAGGCCCAGCAGTTCATGAACCACGTGATGCCCGACCAGGGCCATCGCGTGAAGCGCTACCGCGACGACGCGCCGCTGTTCAGCCGTTTCCAGATCGAACACCAGATCGAAACCGCCTTCAGCCGCACGGTCAATCTGCCCTCGGGCGGCGCCATCGTGATCGACCACACCGAGGCCCTGGTTTCGGTGGACGTCAACTCGGCCCGCGCCACCCGTGGCGGCGACATCGAGGAAACCGCCACCCGCACCAATCTGGAAGCCGCCGACGAGATCGCGCGCCAGATGCGCCTGCGTGACCTGGGCGGCCTGATCGTGGTCGACTTCATCGACATGGAAGAGTCGAAGAACCGCCGCGAGGTCGAGCAGCGTCTGCGCGACGCACTGCGCCAGGACCGCGCCCGTGTGCAGTTCAGCTCGATCAGCAAATTTGGTCTGCTGGAACTCTCGCGTCAGCGCCTGCGCCCGGCGCTGAGCGAAGGCAGCCACATCACCTGCCCGCGCTGCAATGGCACCGGCCACATCCGCGACACCGAGTCCAGCGCGCTGCAGATCCTGCGCATGGTCCAGGAAGAGTCGATGAAGGACAACACCGCTGCCGTGCATGTGCAGGTGCCGGTGGAAGTGACCTCCTTCTTGCTGAACGAGAAGCGCACCGAGATCACCAAGATCGAGTTGAAGCAGCGCGTCACCGTGCTGCTGGTGCCCAACAAGCACCTCGACACGCCCAACTACAAGCTGGAGCGCCTGCGCCACGACGACCCGCGTCTGGAAAACCTGCAGGCCAGCTACACAATGATCGAGGAAGCCACCGACGAGGTGGGCATCACCCGCCGCGACGCTGGCGACAAGAAGAACAAGCAGGAGCCGGTCATCAAGGGCATCCTGCCCGAGCAGCCCGCCCCGGTGGCCGCACCCAAGCCCGAGCCGGTCAAGGTAGCCGCACCGGTGGCAGCGGCCCCGGTGGCCGCTGCCGATGCTGGCGGCGGTTTCTTCGGCTGGATCAAGAAGCTGTTCGGCGGCGCCGAGCCGGTGGCACCGACGCCGGCCAAGACCGAGACCAAGCCCGCCGCCGAGGGCGGCGAGCGCAAGCCGCGTGAAGGTCGCGAAGGTGGCCGCGAGGGCCGTGACGGTCGTCGCCGTGGCGGTGATCGTGGCGACCGGGGTGAGCGTGGCGCCAAGAGCGAAGGTGGTCGTGAGGGCAAGCGCGAAGGCGGTGGCCGCAACGAGCCGCGCGAGGGTCGTGAAGGTAGTCGTGGCGACAGCCGCCGCCGCAACGAGCCGCGTGCCGACAAGCCGGCGGAGGGGGCCGAGGCCACCCGTCCGGAACGTGCAGAGCGTCCCGAGCGCGGCGAGCGCCCGGAACGTGGTGAGCGCCCAGAGCGCGCCGAACGTGGCGAGCGTGGCGAACGGGGTGCCGAAGGCCACCGCCGCCCGCGCGGAGAGCGCGGCGAGCGCCAGGAACGCAGCGAGCGCGTGGTCGAGAAGGCCGAGGAGCTGAACACGGCGCCGCTGCAAGCCAGCCTGGACATGCCCGAACAAGCGGCGGCGCTGCTGCCGGTGGCCGAGCAGACCGCCGGCGACGAGGCGGGCAATGACGAGCGTCCGGGCCGCCGCCGCCGCCGCCGTGGTGGTCGCGATCGCGACGACAGCCGTGGCGTCAATGGTGAGGACGTCGCGGGCGTCGAAACGCCGGCCGAACCGGTGGCCGAGGCTGTGGCCGAAGGCGTTGCCGATGCTGTGGCGGCTGACAACCAGCCGCCCGCCGGTGAGGAAGTCGAAGGTGGCGAAGGCCGTCGTCGTCGCAGCCGTGATCGTTATCGCCGCGAGCGCCGTGACGACCTGCCGGCTGATGAGCAGGCCGCAGCGCCGGCCGACGCGCCTGTTGCCGATGCGACGCCGACCCCGGTCGAGCCCGTGACCGTTGCCGCGCCCGCTGCAGCGCCAGTCGCTGCGCCGGTCGCTGTGGCCGCAGTCGCCGCGCCGGTCGCTGCTCCGGCAGTGCCCGTCGTGCCCGCTTTCGAGCTGGCCATCGGTGATCTGCAGAACATCGCCGAGACCGCCGGCCTGCAATGGGTGAACTCCGACGCCGACAAGATCCGCGCCGTGCAAGCCGCCATCGCCGCCGAGCCCAAGCCGGTGCATGTGCCGCGCGAACCCAAGCCGGTGGTCGTGGTCGATGAAGGCCCGCTGGTGCTGGTCGAGACCCGCAAGGATCTGAGCCAGACCAAGCTGCCGTTCGAGCACTGAAAGCCAGGGTGGCCTGCGGGCCACCCAACATACCGACACGCCGCGCCGGGGTGCCCCGGGGCGGCGATTTTCATTGGAGCTGGGTGTGGATCAGGCCAGGCGCTCGACCGCCGCCAGATAGCGCGGGTTGCGCATCAGCTCGTCCCAGGTCAGCGGCACGGTCTGCGGCAGCAGGTCCAGGCGGCGCGATTCGCTATCGGGCTCGGGCGTCCAATGACCCTGGGCCTGCGCGGCCGTCAGCCCGTCCAGCAACTCGTCGATGGCCTCACCCTGGCCCACATTCGACTGGTTGCACAAGAGCACCAGATCGCAGCCAGCCGTCAGCGCGGCCAGTGCCGCCTCGGTGAAGCCGACCGGGCGGCCTTCGATCACGCGGGCGCCGGCCATGCCCAGGTCGTCGCTGAAGATCGCACCGCCAAAGCCCAGGCGCTCGCGCAGGATCTCTTGCAGCCAGCGCGGGCTGAAGCCGGCCGGACGCGCATCGACCTTGGGATAGATCACATGGGCCGGCATCACCGCCGACAGGCTCAGGCCCAGCCATTCATAGGGCTTCGCGTCCTCGGCCAGGATGGCCTTGAGGCTGCGCTTGTCCACGGGAATCGCGACATGGCTGTCGGCCTTCACGAAACCATGGCCGGGGAAATGCTTGCCGCAGCTGCTCATGCCGGCCAGCAGCAGGCCTTGCATCAGGCTCTTGGCCAAGAGGCTGACAACGCGCGGGTCGCGGTGGAAGCTGCGCTCGCCGATCACACTGCTCTCACCGTAATCGAGGTCCAGCACCGGCGTGAAGCTGAAGTCGACGCCACAGGCGCGCAACTCGGCGGCCAGCACAAAGCCGGTGGCCGTGGCCGCGTCGGTAGCACGCAAGGCGTCCGTCATCCACAGCTCGCCGAGTGTGCGCATGGCCGCCAGCTGGGTGAAGCCATCGGTCTTGAAGCGCTGCACCCGGCCGCCTTCATGGTCGACCGCGATCAGCACATCGGGGCGGATGGCCTTGATCTCGGCGCACAGCGAGGTCAGCTGAGCGCGGCTCTCGAAATTGCGGCCAAACAGGATCAGGCCACCGACCAGCGGATGGGCCAGGCGGCGGCGGTCATTGGCGTCCAGGCTCAGGCCGGCCACATCCAGCACCACGGGAGCATGCATTTCATTCATGTTCAGCGCTTCATTCCTTGGTTTCGACAACCACAAAGGCGGCTGCGTATTCGGTCTCGTCGGTGACGGTCACATGGGCTTTGAGACCCTTGGCCTCGAACCACGCAGCCAGCTCGCCATGCAGGCGGATCTCTGGCTTGCCACTCGCAGCCTTGACGATCTCGCAGGCGCGCCAGGTCATCGGCATGCGCATGCCCATCCCGATCGCCTTGGAGAAGGCTTCCTTGGCCGAGAAGCGGGTGGCCAGGTAGGCCTCCCCGCGCGCCTCGACCTTGGCGCGGCGTTCCCGAACCACCGCCATCTCATGCGGGCCCAGCACCTGCTCGGCAAAGCGCTCGCCGCGCCGGGCCAGGGTGTCGCGGATGCGGCGGATGTCGCAGATGTCGGTACCGATGCCGTAAATCATGAGGAGGCGTAGGCCTTCTGGATCGCGCGCTGGTAGTCGCGCACGGTTTCGGTATAGCCCAGCTCCAGCGCATCGGCGATCAGGGCGTGGCCGATCGACACCTCCTGCACGCCGGGCACGGCGCGCAGGAAGCTCGTCAGATTGTCCCGGCTCAGGTCGTGGCCGGCGTTGATGCCAAGGCCCACGGCCAGCGCGGCCTCGGCCGTGCGCGTGAACCCGGCCAGCACGGCAGCCTGGCGTTCGGTGCCAAAGGCGCTGGCATAGGTCTCGGTATAGAGCTCGATGCGCTCGGCGCCCAGCTCGGCCACCAACGGCATGACCTCGGGACTCGGGTCCATGAAGAGGCTGACGCGCACGCCCAGGCTCTTGCACTCATCGATCAGCGGGCGCAGCCGCACCATGTCGGCGGGCAGGCTCCAGCCATGGTCCGAGGTGAACTGGTCCTCGCTGTCGGGCACGAAGGTGACCTGATGCGGACGCAGCTCGCGCACGAAGTCCATCAGATTCTGGGTCGGATTGCCCTCGATGTTGTACTCGGCCTGGGGCCAGGTCTTGAGCAGCTCGGCCAGCTCGTGCACATCAGCGGTTCGGATATGGCGGCCATCGGGCCGCGGATGCACCGTGATGCCCTGGGCACCGGCCAGCAGGCACAGCTCGGCCGCGCGCGTGACGCTGGGGATGCCCAGGTGCCGGGTGTTGCGCAGCAAGGCCACCTTGTTGACATTGACCGACAGCGCGCAGCGCGCAGCGTGGTGCGAAGAGGATTCGGGAGCAACCAAAGGGTTCATCGTCTTCAATCCAGCAGTTTCTGCACGTCCAGCATGACCTGTCGCGTGCGCAGGGGTTTGTGGCCCAGATGATAGTGAAGCAAGGCGCGCAGCCCGGTTTTGCGCGCCGGCAAGACCGGCGCGCAGGACTGCTGCAATGCGGCCATGCTGCCGTGCAGCAGCGCTGCCTGCAGCTGGACCAGGGTGGCGCCGGTGAAGGTCACCGAATCGGCTGCGGGCGCGACCACGCCGGACTCGGGCGACAGCATGTAGTGCCGCTGCAGGTCCAATGGCGCCTGCGTAAGGCTGGACAGGCTCAGGTCCGGCAAGAGGCCCAGCTCCATCAGCAGGCGCAGCTCGAAGGCCCGCAAGGCGGCCTGCGACTGCACATCCTCGCGGGCATGCAGCTGCGGCAGCGTCTGCGCATAGGCATCGAACAGCGCCGGATGCGGGTCCTGGCGCGCCAGCAGCTTCAGCAGCAGCTCGTTGAGGTAGTAGCCGGAGAACAGTGCCGCGCCGGCCGGCATCGTCGCGCCGCCGGCCCATTCCGCGCCGCGCAGGGTCACGACCTCGGCAGCACCCTCGACTCCTTTGGCCGGCTTGGACAGACTGACCTGGATGCGCTGGAAGGGCAGCAGCACGGCGCGCAGCTGCGAATAGGGGCGCTTGGCGCCCTTGGCCACCACGGCCAGCCGGCCCTGCTCACGGGTGAAGAGGTCCAGCACCAGGCTGGTTTCGCTCCAGTCGTAGTGGTGCAGGACGAAGGCCTGCTGGACGGCCGGAGCGCGCGGGCCTCGGGGAGGCATTACTCGTAGCCGTAGGAGCGCAGATGCTCTTCGCTATCGGCCCAGCCCGAGCGCACCTTGACCCACAGCTCCAGGAAGACACGGCCCTCCATCAGGTGCTCGAGTTCCTGGCGCGATTCGGAGCCGATGCGTTTGAGCAGCTCGCCGCCCTGCCCGATCACCATGCCTTTGTAGGCATCGCGCTCGACGACGATGGAGGCAGAGATGCGGCGCAGCGCGCCCTCGTCTTCCCATTTGTCGATCACCACGGTCGAGGTGTAGGGCAGCTCGTCGCCGGTCAGGCGGAACAGCTTCTCACGGATGATCTCGCTGGCCAGGAACTTCTCCGAGCGGTCGGTCAGCGCATCCTCGTCGTAGAACCATTCCTGCTCGGGCAGATAGGGCTTGAGGATCTTGAACAGGCGCTGCACATCGCTTTGCTTCTTGGCCGAGATCGGGATGAACTCGCTGAAGTTGCGGCGCTCCTGCATGCTCTTGAGCCAGGGCGCGAGCTCGGCGCGGCGGTGCACAGCGTCGAGCTTGTTGGCGATCAGCACGACCGGCTTGTCCTCGGGCAGCAGGGACAGCACCTTGGCGTCGTCCAGGCCGAAACGGCCGGCCTCGACGACGAACAGCACCAGATCCACATCGGACAGCACGCCGTGCACGGTGCGGTTCAGATTGCGGTTCAGCGCGGCATTGTGCTTGGTCTGGAAACCGGGCGTGTCGACAAAGACGAACTGGGCCTCCTCGACCGTGCGCACGCCGGTGATGCGGTGGCGGGTGGTCTGGGCCTTGTTGGAGGTGATGCTGACCTTCTGACCCACCAGCGCATTCAGCAGGGTGGACTTGCCGACATTGGGGCGGCCGACGATGGCGATCAGGCCGCAGCGCTGGGCCGTGCCGTCGGGCATCTTGCCGCCGCTGGGCTTGGGGCCGGCATCGGAGGACAGCGAGGTTGCGCCGGAGCCGGCGGCCGGGATCGGCGGGAGCGTGTAGCCGGTGGCAGGCGGCTTGCCCTCGGACGCGGAGTCGTCCGGGGGCGTGGTGTTGTCGGTCATGGGGTGTCGGCGCGAGGCCGCTCCTTAGTCGCGCAAGCCAGAGCCTGGCTTGTCGCGGGCAATCAGTTCGTCGAGCAGTCGACGGGCGGCATCTTGTTCGGCGGCGCGGCGCGAACGCCCTTCGCCACGCTTGGCCAGGCTCAGCGCGGGCACGGCGCACTCGACCTCGAAGGTCTGGGCATGGGCCTGGCCGCGGGTTTCGGTGATGCGGTAGGTCGGCACGGCCAGGCGACGCGCCTGCAGCCACTCTTGCAAGGCCGTCTTCGCGTCCTTGCCCCAGTTGTCGGTGCCCGAGTTCGCGATCAGCTCGCCAAACAGGCCACGCACCACCTCCAGCGCGGCCGGATAGCCGCCATCGACAAAGGCCGCGCCGATCACCGCTTCCAGCGCATCGGCCAGGATCGACGGGCGCTGCGCGCCGCCGCCCTTGGCCTCGCCCTCGGACATGCGGAGCACCGCCGGCAGGCCCAGCTGGACGGCCAGCTTGTGCAGGCTGTCCTCGCGCACCAGATGCGCGCGCACACGGGTCAGATCGCCCTCGTCCGAACCGGCGAAGCGCTCGTACAGCAGGCTGGAAACGGCCAGGCTCAGCACCGCGTCGCCGAGGAATTCCAGGCGCTCGTTGTGGTCGGCGCCAAAGCTGCGGTGCGTCAGCGCGCGTGCGAGCAGCCCCACTTCGGCGAAGTGGTAGCCCAGGCGTTGCTGCAATGACTGGTGGGTCGGGTTCATGCGCGAGCTCTGCCTTACTTCGACTGGCCCTGGTACTTCAGCAGCAGGAAGGCGGGGCCTGCCAATTCGATCTCCTTCTCGTAGGAGAAGCTGATCTGCACCCGGTCGTTGTCCTTGCTGACCACCAGGTCCGAGCCGCTGATGCTGACGATCGAGTACTCGACCTGCTTGATGCGGTCGAACTCCTGGCGCACCGCCGGCACGGTGGCCGGATTGCCCTTGGCAATGCGGGTGATCACACCCTGGATCGTGTAGTACTCCAGCACGCTGGGGAACACTCGCATGCCGACCACCGCCGTGCAAGCGATCAACACGCCCCAGAACAACAGGCCGAACAGGCTGATACCGCGTTGCTGATTCCTTGTTGCTGGCTGGCGCATCGATCTTTTTCCCTTGTCGTTGTGGTTCAGGCCGCAGCGCCTCAGAACGAGGTGCCGACGCGCTTGAGGTTACCGAAATTCATCCAAACCACAAAGGCCTTGCCGACGATGTTTTCGTCCGGCACAAAGCCCCAGAAGCGCGAATCGCGCGAGTTGTCGCGGTTGTCGCCCAGCACGTAGTAATGGCCGGCCGGTACCTTGCAAGTGACGCCCTCGGGGCTGTACTTGCAGCCGTCCTGGAACGGGAACGGACCATCGCGACGATCCGCCCGGAACAGCGGCGAGCGCTTGGTATCGACCAGAATCTGGTGCTCCTTGTCGCCGAGCTTTTCCATGAAACGCGCGCGGTAGGCCAGGCTGTCCTCGTCGTAGTAGTCGCCCTGGGGCTGAACCGGGGCCAACTGGCCGTTGATATAGAGCTTCTGGTTCAGGTAGCTGACCTCGTCACCAGGGATGGCGGCGACGCGCTTGATGAAGTCCAGACTGGTGTCCTCGGGGTAGCGGAACACCATCACATCGCCGCGCTTCACGTCGTTGTTGGCGATGATCTTCTTGTTCAGCACCGGCAGGCGCACGCCGTAATGGAACTTGTTGACCAGGATCAGGTCACCCACCAGCAGCGTCGGCACCATCGAGCCGGACGGGATCTTGAAGGGCTCAAACAGGAAAGAGCGCAGCAGGAACACCATCAGGATCACCGGGAACAGGCCGGCGGTCCAGTCCAGCCACCAGGGCTGGCGCAGCACGGCCTCGCGTGCGCTGCTCACATCGCTGTCGACCCGGGTGATGCCCTGGCCGGCCAGCTTCTCGCGGCGCTGCGCGTCGGCTTCCAGCAACTGGGCCGCCGCACGCTCGCGCGCGGGCTGGAAATGGAAGCGCTCGGCGAGCCAATAGGCCATCGTCACGCTGGTCAGGATGAAGAGCAGCAGCGCGAAGTTGCCACTCCAGTAGCCGGTGTACCAGCCGCCCAGATAGGCGATCAGGGCGGCATAGAGAATTCCGGTCAGAGCACTCATTGATCGTCGGTCGCTTCTAAGTAATCAGTCTTCAACTTGGAGAATGGCCAGGAAGGCTTCTTGCGGAACCTCGACCGAGCCGATCTGCTTCATGCGCTTCTTGCCGGCCTTCTGCTTTTCGAGCAGCTTGCGTTTGCGGCTGATGTCGCCGCCGTAGCATTTTGCCAGCACGTTCTTGCGCATCGCCTTGATGTTCTCGCGGGCGATGATGTTGGAGCCTATGGCCGCCTGGATCACCACGTCATACATCTGGCGCGGGATGTGCTCGCGCATCTTGGCGGCCACGCCGCGGCCGCGGAACTGGCTCTGCACCCGGTGCACGATGATGGACAGCGCGTCGACCTTGTCGCCGTTGATCAGGATGTCGACCTTGACGACGTCGGAGGCACGGTACTCCTTGAACTCGTAGTCCATCGAGGCGTAGCCGCGCGAGACCGACTTCAGCTTGTCGAAGAAGTCCAGCACGATCTCGGCCAGCGGCATCTCGTAGGTCAGCATGACCTGGCGGCCGTGGTAGGCCATATTGATCTGGTTGCCGCGCTTCTGGTTGGCCAAGGTCATCACCGGGCCGACATAGTCCTGCGGCATGTACAGGTGCACGGTGACGATGGGCTCGCGGATCTCCTGCAGCAGACCCAGGTCAGGCATCTTGGACGGGTTCTCGACCTCGATCACCGTGCCGTCATTGAGCAGCACCTCGTAGACCACACTGGGCGCGGTGGTGATCAGGTCCTGGTCGAACTCGCGCTCCAGCCGCTCCTGCACGATCTCCATATGCAGCAGGCCCAGGAAACCGCAGCGGAAGCCGAAGCCCAGCGCCTGGCTGACCTCGGGCTCGTAGCGCAGCGAGGAGTCGTTGAGCTTGAGCTTCTCCAGCGCGTCGCGCAGCTGGTCGTACTCGCTGGCCTCGGTCGGATACAGGCCGGCAAACACCTGGGGCTGGATCTCCTTGAAGCCGGGCAAGGCCTGCTCGGCCGGGCCGAGGTTGTTCGGCAGCTTCTTTTCCAGCGTGATGGTGTCGCCCACCTTGGCCGCCTGCAGCTCCTTGATGCCGGCGATGACGAAACCCACCTCGCCGGCGTTGAGCTGCTCGCGCTTCTCCGACTTGGGCGCGAACCCGCCCAGGTGCTCGGCCGGATAGACCGCGTTAGACGCCATCATGCGGATGCGCTCACCCTTCCTGAGGGTGCCATCGACCACGCGCACCAGCATCACGACGCCGACATAGGCGTCATACCAGCTGTCGATGATCATCGCGCGCAGCGGCGCATCCACCACACCCTTGGGCGGCGGCATGCGCGCAATCACCGCCTCGATGATCTCGTCGATGCCCATGCCGGTCTTGGCGCTGCAGGGAATCGCGTCGGTCGCGTCGATGCCGATCACATCCTCGATCTCGGCCTTGGCGTTGTCGGGATCGGCGCTGGGCAGATCCATCTTGTTGAGCACCGGCACCACCTCGACACCCAGATCCAGCGCGGTGTAGCAGTTGGCCACCGTCTGCGCCTCGACACCCTGGCTGGCATCGACCACCAGCAGCGCGCCCTCGCAGGCCGACAGCGAGCGGCTGACTTCGTAGGAGAAGTCCACATGCCCGGGCGTGTCGATCAGGTTCAGGTTGTAGGTCTTGCCGTCCTTGGCCGTGTACTGCAGCGCCGCGGTCTGGGCCTTGATCGTGATGCCACGCTCGCGCTCGATGTCCATCGAGTCCAGCACCTGCGCCTCCATCTCCCGGTCCGAGAGTCCCCCGCAACGTTGAATGATGCGATCCGCCAGCGTGCTCTTGCCGTGGTCGATGTGGGCGATGATGGAGAAATTGCGGATGTGGTTCATGCTGTCTTCTGCGGCGCAGAGCTGAAGTCACAACGGCTAAAGCCGTTGCGTTGGAGGCTCATATCGCGCAGCGATGTGAAGGCCCCGAAGGGGCCGTGCCGTAAACAAAAAAAAGGCACGTCGAAACGGTGACGCGCCTTCCAACAAAACTTATGGCAACTGCTTGTTGGGCTTTCATTGTAGCCAAAAGCCCCCGGCTGAAAACCGCGGCGTCCCCGGATTTGCTGCCGTTGCGGTCCGCCAACATCAAATTATCAACAGTTTATCCACAAGATGCTGTGGATGGCCTGGGGATAGTTTGAGCCGGCTCGCGTTTGCATTGTGCGGCGCGCACAAAGCCCGCCGGACAAGGCTTGATTCTATCTGACCAGCCCCGCAATCGAGCCTCAGGCCGGAAAAGTTAGCAAGCGCCAACCCATCAATTCCACACAAGAAGCCCTGCCGCAATTCCACGAAGTGGAAAGACCCGGCGCCGCTGTCGGGCGCCGGGTCAGCGGCCACAGGCTCAACGACCGGGTTTGACCAGCACGAAATTGACCGCGCTGCCCCGACGCACCAGCATGGTGATCTGCTTGGCCTTCTCCAGCTTGGCGACCACCGCCTGGAACTGCTTGACGCTGCTGATCTCGGTGTTGTCCACAGACAGGATCAGATCGCCCTCGCGCAGACCGGCGCGCGCCGCCGCCCCCTCGACCGCCTCGACGCGCACGCCGTTGCGCAGCTTCAGCTCGCGCTTCTGGGACTCGGTCAGCTCGACCACGGTCAGCCCCAGCGTCGGCGTGGGCTTGGCACTGGGCTCGGCAGCGCGGCGCGGGCTGTCATCCTCCAGCTCGGCCACCGTGATGCTGAGATCCTTGTAGGCACCGCGGCGGAACACCTGCATCGTGACCTTGCTGCCGGGCTTGGTGGCACCGACCACGCGGCGCAGATCGCTGGCCTTCTCGACCGCCTTGCCGTCAAACTTGACGATCACATCACCGCCCTCCAGACCGGCCTTCTCGGCCGGGCTGTCCTCGACGATGTTCTGCACCAGCGCACCCTGCGGCTTGCCCAGGCCGATGGCTTCGGCCACCTCCTTGCTGACATCGGTGGGCTGCACGCCGATGCGGCCGCGTATCACCCGGCCCGCGCTGCGCAACTGATCGGAGACGCGGATCGCCTCGTCGATCGGGATCGCGAACGAGATGCCCATGAAGCCGCCCGAGCGGCTGTAGATCTGCGAGTTGATGCCGATCACCTCGCCGCGCATATTCAGCAAGGGGCCGCCCGAATTGCCCGGGTTGATGGCCACATCGGTCTGGATGAAGCGCAGGAAGTCGCCGGTGTCGCGCGCCTTGGCGCTGACGATGCCGGCCGTCACCGTGCTGTCGAAGCCAAAGGGCGAGCCGATGGCCAGCACCCATTCGCCGACGCGCAGCCGGTTCACATCACCGATCTTGACCGCCGGCAGACCGGTCGCCTCGATCTTGACCACCGCGACATCGGTGCGTGCATCGGCGCCGATGAGCTTGGCCTTGAATTCGCGCTTGTCGGGCAAGGTGACCCAGACCTCGTCGGCGCCGTCCACCACATGCGCATTGGTCATCACCAGGCCGTCGGCACTGAGAATGAAGCCGGAGCCGACACCGCGGCGCTGCGGCTGCTCGTCCTCGTCGCCGCCGCGCGGCGTGCCGGGACGCTGATTGGGCAGCGGGATGCCGAAGCGGCGCAGGAACTCCAGCATCTGCTCATCCATCTCCGGCGTGCCGGCCGCCCGGCGCACGCGCTCCGAGGTGCGGATATTGACCACCGAAGGCGCCGAGCGTTCGACCAGCTCGGCGAAGTCGGGCAGCTCGCGCGCCTGCGCCAAGGCCTGCCGGGGCGCCACGCTCAGACCCAGGCCGAGCGAGAGGACGGCCGCTGACAGCAGCGCGGCAGACCAGCGCGACAGGGCATGACGAGGATCAGAGCTTGTTTGCATGATGAGGACGGGTGGGCTTTCGGACGGGTGAGGATGACACAAGCGCCGTTCGGTCGCTTGGTCGAGGTTTTGGTGATCTTGCCGCAAGACGGCGGCTTTTGTCAGGCCACTCGGGTCAGGCCACTATGGCTGCGGCGCGGGAGCATTGTCTTTAGTCACGGCCGGCTCGGGCGACGGCTCCATCAGCAGCGCATCGCCGGCAAGCCCTGCCGATTGAGCAAAAGACAGGGCCGGTGCCGGCACCAGCGCTGGCCTGGCAGATGGCGCAGCCGCCAGGGCTTCGGTCGGTGGCGCAGGAAGAAACATCGGCAGGTTCGTCAGACCGGCCGCCAATGCAACGAAGCCGGCGGCCACGGCGGCGGGCGCCAGCCAGCGCTGCGCCCGGGCCTGCGGTGCGACGATGCGTGGCTCGGCCAGCAGCTGCGGCCGCAAGCGGGCCAGCAGGTCCTGGCCACGGCCGATGTCATGCGCCAGCTCGGCCGAGCGCAGGCTGTCCCCGATCAACTGATAGGTCTGCCATTGCTCGCGCAGGCCTTGCTCGGGCCAGGCGCGCAGCAGCGCGCTGGTCTCGGCGGCATCGGCCTCGCCATCGGCCAGCGCCGACAGGGCCGGACCGAGCGGGCGCTGACTCTCAGGCCGGGGTTCGGAACTTCGCATCGCACACTCCATCTTCAAGCTCATTTCACCAACGCTCGCCCGCGCGAGTGCCCAACAGCGGCCGCAAGCGCGCAGCGACCGCCTCGCGGGCCCGGTAGATACGCGATCTGACCGTGCCTGCCGGGCAGCCCATCAGGCTCGCGATCTCGTCATAGCTCAGGCCTTCGACCTCGCGCAGCAGCAAGGCCTGCCTGAATTCGTCCGGCAGCGCATCGACGGCCGCATTCACCGCCGTGCCCAACTCCTTGCTGGACAGCAGCGACTCGGGCGTTGCGCCATCACTTAGTACGCTGTCGACGGCAAAAGTTTCCTCATCCTCATCCCCCGACTTGAGGGATGCCTCGCTGAGCAGCGGGTCGCGCCGGAGCTGGACCAGGGCCTTCTTCGCACTATTGACCGCGATGCGGTGCAGCCAGGTGTAGAAGGCGCTCTCCCCCCGAAAACCCGGCAGGGCGCGGTAGGCGCGCAGAAAAGTCTCCTGCGCGATATCGGCCACCAGATCGACATCGCGCACCATGCGCGCGATCAGGCGCTCGATGCGGCGCTGGTACTTGAGGACCAGCATCTCGAAGGCCTTGACGTCGCCGCGCTGCACGCGCTCGACCAGCAGTCGGTCGGGATCCGGCTCGCTCATGGCTCGGGACTCGGGACGGTGCGCGCCGAGTAGAGGGTTGCCCGCAGCTGGGGCCATTGCGCGGCACAACTCGTGCGCGCCAGCGGCAAATAGCGAGGCAGGCGCGAGCGCACGGTCAGGCGCAGCAGCAGCCAGGCTCCCAGATCGATCACCACCCGGGGGCGCACCGGCGTCTCGTTAAGCCACCATTGCTGAGCGTCCCAGCGCAAGTTCGCGGGCCGTGTGCGGCTGCAATGCCAGCCCAACCAGCCGGCGCCGGGCAATAGCAGCGCGCCGAGCAAAAGCCAACCCAGCCAAGGAATGGCGGGCAAGCCCAGCCCGGACTGGCTCATCAGCGCGGCCAACAAGGCGCCGCCGGCCAGCACCGCCAGCGCAGCCATCAATACACGCCAGGCCCGATCGGGCCCGATGGTGATCTGGAATGCGCTCGCCTGGCGCTGGGCCGGCATGGCCCCGGCCTCAGACGCGCTTGAAGATCAGCGTGCCGTTGGTGCCGCCGAAGCCGAAGTTGTTCTTCGCGGCGTAGTCGATCTTCATCGGCCGCGCCTCATTGGCGCAGTAGTCCAGGTCGCACTCGGGATCCTGGTTGAAGATATTGATGGTGGGCGGTGCCACCTGGTTGTGCACGGCCAGGGCAGTGAACACCGACTCGATGCCCCCGGCCCCGCCCAGCAGATGGCCGGTCATGGACTTGGTCGAGCTGATCACCATCTGCTTGGCGTGATCGCCGAAGGCCAGCTTGATGGCATTCGTCTCGTTCACATCGCCCAGCGGCGTCGAGGTGCCGTGCGCATTCATGTACTGGATCTGATCGGGGTTGAGTCCGGCGTTGCGCAGAGCCGCCCGCATCGAGCGCTTGGGGCCGTCCACATTCGGCGCGGTCATGTGATACGCGTCCGCACCCATGCCGAAGCCAGCCAGCTCGCAGTAGATCTTGGCGCCGCGCTTCTTGGCATGCTCATACTCTTCGAGCACCAGCACACCGCCGCCCTCGCCCAGCACAAAGCCGTCTCTATCCTTGTCCCAGGGGCGGGACGCGGTCTTCGGGTCGTCGTTGCGGGTCGACAGCGCGCGCGCTGCGGCGAAGCCACCGACGCCCAGCGGCGACACGGTGGATTCGGCACCGCCGGCGATCATCACGTCGGCATCGCCGTATTCGATCAGCCGGCCGGCCTCGCCGATGGCGTGCAGACCGGTGGTGCAGGCCGTCACGATCGCCAGATTCGGGCCTTGGAAGCCGAACTTGATCGAGACATGGCCGGAAATCATATTGATGATGGAGGCCGGCACGAAGAACGGCGAAATGCGGCGCGGGCCACGATTCGTCAATTCCGCGTGGGTCTCTTCAATCATCGGCAGGCCACCGATACCGGAGCCCACCAGCACGCCGATACGCTCGGCCTGCTCTTCCGTCAACTGATCGCCCGTGGGCAGGCCCGCGTCCTGCACCGCCTGTATGGACGCCGCCAATCCGTAATGGATGAAGGTGTCCATCGTCCGCGCTTCCTTGCTGGAGATGTAGTCTCCGACATTGAAGCCCTTCACCTCGCCAGCGAACTGGCAGGCAAAGGTCGAGGCATCGAAACGGGTGATGCGGTCAACACCGGACTGGCCGGCCAGGATATTGGCCCAGCCTTCAGCCACCGTGTTGCCCACGGGGCTGATCAGACCAAGTCCGGTAACAACGACACGACGACGGCTCATGCGGTACGGGGATCAGTTAAGGAAATGCCGGAGCGCGAGGCTCAGGCCTTCTGGTGCTTGACGGCGTAGTCGATCGCCAGCTGCACGGTGGTGATCTTCTCGGCTTCTTCATCGGGGATTTCGATGCCGAACTCGTCTTCGAGGGCCATCACCAATTCCACGGTGTCGAGCGAGTCAGCGCCCAGGTCGGCCACAAAGGCCTTCTCGTTGGACACATCGGACTCAGGCACGCCGAGTTGCTCGGCGATGATTTTCTTGACACGTGCTTCGATATCGCTCATGACTCCTCCAGGAGGGGTTTGCTAGGAACAGCCCGGGATTCTAAGGCCTCTAGGGTGACGCGCCTAAGTCAAGGCAAGACATCACGTCCAGCGGTCCTTCACCGGCCGGGCAAATCCGGTGGGTGGGTGTCTGAAACACCCACCTCAATTCATGAACATGCCTCCGTTGACATGCAGTTCGCTGCCGGTAATGTAGGCGGCTTGGGCCGAGGCCAGAAATGCGACGGCGGCGGCGATCTCCTCGGGTGCGCCCAGGCGCCCCACCGGGATCTGCGCCAGCAGCGCGGCTTTCTGTGCCTCGGGCAGGACTTCGGTCATATCGGTGGCGATGAAACCGGGCGCCACGCAGTTGACGGTGATGCCACGGCTGCCCAGCTCGCGGGCCAGCGAACGGGTCATGCCCGCAACGCCGGCCTTGGCCGCCGCGTAATTGGCCTGGCCGGCATTGCCGGATGCGCCGACCACCGAGGTGATGTTGATGATGCGGCCATAGCGCTGCTTCATCATCGTGCGCATCACCGCGCGGCTCATGCGGAACACGGCCTTCAAGTTGGTGTCCAGCACCGCGTCCCAGTCCTCATCCTTCATGCGCATGGACAAGGTGTCGCGGGTGATGCCGGCATTGTTGACCAGCACCTGCAGGCCGCCATTGGTCTTGACGATGGCATCGACCGCCGCCTCGCAGGCGGCGGCATCATTGACGTTCAACACCAGGCCGCGACCGCCCAGCGGCGCCAGGGCCTCGCTGATGGCGGCGGCGCCGGATTCGCTGGTGGCCGTGCCGATCACGGTGAAGCCCTGGCTCGCCAGATGCAGCGCAATCGCGCGGCCAATGCCGCGGCTGGCACCGGTGACCAGGGCTGTTTGTCGGGTATCGCTCATGGGTTCAGGACAGCAGGTTCTTGGCTTCGGCCAGCGAGGCCGGGTCCAGCACTGTGGTGCTGATGATGTCGGCATCGATGCGCTTGGCCATGCCGGCCAGCACCTTGCCGGGGCCGCATTCGATGAGGGTGTTCAGGCCGCGCGCCTTCAGCGCCTGCACCACCTCGACCCAGCGCACCGGGCCGAAGGCCTGGCGGTACAGCGCATCGCGCAGCGCATCGGCGTTCTCGGTGACGGCCACATCGATGTTGTTGATCACCGGGAAGGCTTGGGGCAAGAAATTCACGGCGGCCAGCTTCTCGCGCAGGCGCTCAGCCGCCGGCTTCATCAGGCTGGAGTGGAAGGGTGCCGACACCGGCAGCGGCAGCGCACGCTTGGCCCCCAGAGCCTTCAGCGCCTCGGCGGCCTTCTCGGCACCGGCCTTGCTGCCGGCAATCACCGTCTGCTTGGGATCATTGAAGTTCACCGCCTCGATCACCTCGCCGGTCTCGGCCGCCACCTGCAGGCAGCCGGCGCGCACGGCCTCACCGTCCAGGCCCAGGATCGCGTACATCGCGCCAACGCCCACCGGCACGGCTTCCTGCATGGCCTGGGCACGGAAGCGCACCAGCGGCAGCGCATCGGCCAGGCTCAGGGCACCGGAGGCCACCAGGGCGGTGTACTCGCCGAGCGAATGGCCGGCCGCTGCGGCCGGCAGCAGGCCGGTCTCGGCGATCCAGGCACGGTAGCAGGCGATGCCGGCGGTCAGCATCACCGGCTGGGTGTTGGTCGTCAGGTCCAACTGCTCCTTCGGGCCGGCCTTGATCAGGGCGCCGATGTCCTCGCCCAGCGCGGCCGAGGCCTCGGCCAGCGTGCGCAGCACCTCAGGATGGTCGCCCCAGGCGTCCAGCATGCCAACGGCTTGCGAGCCCTGGCCCGGGAACACGAATGCAAACTTTGCGCTCATAAGAATCTTGTTTCTTCTCTCTCGTCAGAAATCGAGCAGCACCGCGCCCCAGGTGAAGCCGCCGCCCACCCCTTCCAGCATCACGGTGTCACCACGCTTGACCTTGCCGCTGCGCACCGCCACATCGAGCGCCAGCGGAATCGAGGCGGCCGAGGTGTTGCCATGCTCATCGACGGTGACGATCAGCTTGTCCAGCGGCATCTTCAGCTTCTTGGCCGTGCCCTGCATGATGCGGATATTGGCCTGATGCGGGATCAGCCAATCGATGTCGGCCTCGCTGCGGCCGGCTTTCTCCAGCACCGAGCGTGCCACCTTCTCCAGCACGCCGACGGCCAGCTTGAACACCGCCTGGCCATCCATCTTCAGCAGCGGATCGCCCAGCACCTGACCACCGGCCACGGTGCCCGGCACGCACAGGATGCCGGCGTGACGGCCATCGGCGTGCAGCTCAGAAGCCAGAATGCCCGGCTCCTCGCTGGCACCCAGCACCACGGCACCGGCGCCGTCACCGAACAGCACGCAGGTCGTGCGGTCCTTGAAATCGAGAATGCGCGAGAACACCTCGGCGCCGATCACCAAGGCCTTGCTGGCAGCGCCGGTCTTGATCATCGAATCGGCCACCGTCAGCGCATAGACAAAGCCCGAGCAGACGGCCTGCACATCAAAAGCGGCACAGCCGGCCACGCCCAGCTTGTGCTGCAGCAGGGCAGCAGTGGAAGGGAAGACCATGTCCGGCGTCGAGGTCGCGACGATGATCAGGTCAATCTCGTCGGCGCCTACACCGGCCGACTCCAGTGCCGCGCGGGCGGCCGGCAGGGCCAGGTCGCTGGCCGCGACACCGTCGTCGGCAAAGTGCCGCGCATGGATGCCGGTGCGCTCGACGATCCATTCATTGGATGTCTCGATGCCGTCGCGTGCCAGCTGGGCCGCAAGATCAGCATTGGACAGTCGCTTCGGGGGCAGATAGCTGCCCGTGCCGAGAATGCGGGCAAATCGTGGCTTCGATGAGGGAGTTGTCATGCGGCTTGGGCGGCGTCGGCCACCTTGTCTCCTGCATCGCCCTGGGCAGCGGCCGGCATGGCCTGCAGCGTGGCGATGATGCGATCATGAACCCGGTCCAACAACCGGTTGCGGGCGGCATCATACGCCCGGTTCAAGGCCTGCTCGAAGGCGTAGGCATCGGCCGAACCATGACTCTTGAACACCAAACCGCGCAGGCCCAGCAGCGCCGCGCCATTGAAGCGGCGATGATCGACACGCCCCTTGAAGCGCTTGAGCACCGGCATCGCCAGCACTGCCGCCGCCTTCGTCAGCCAATTGCGGCCAAACTCTTCCTTGATGATCGTCGAGATCATGGTCGCCAGACCTTCGGCCGTCTTCAGCGCGACATTGCCGACGAAGCCGTCGCAGACCACCAGATCGGTCGTGCCCTTGAAGATGTCATTGCCTTCGACATTGCCGTAGAAGTTCAGCTGGCCGGCGGAGTCGGCCTGACGCAGCAACTCGCCGGCGCGCTTGATCGTCTCGCTGCCCTTGATCACCTCTTCGCCGATATTGAGCAGGCCCACGGTCGGCTCCTCGCGACCCTCGACCGCCGCCACCAGGGCCGAACCCCTCACCGCGAACTGCAGCAGGTGCTCGGCGGTGCAATCGACATTGGCCCCCAGGTCCAACACGGTCGTGTAGCGACCGGTCTGGTTGGGCATCACGGTGGCGATGGCCGGCCGATCGATGCCCTCCAGCGTCTTCAGCAGATAGCGGGCCACCGCCATCAAGGCACCGGTATTGCCGGCCGAGACGCAGGCCTGAGCCCGCGGCGCGGCGCCGTCAACAGCCTTGAGCTGGTTGATCGCCACGCGCATCGACGAATCCTTCTTGCGGCGCAGCGCCACCTCGACAGGATCGTCCATGCTGACCACCTCGGTGGCGGCCACCAGATGACAGCGCGGCCATTGCGCGGCAGCAGCCAGCGCCTCGGGGCGTCCGACCAGCAGCAGCTCGGCCTCGGGATGCTTGTCCAGAAACGCCCGGCAAGCCGGCAGCGTCACCGAAGGGCCATGGTCGCCGCCCATGCAGTCGACGGCCAGGCGAAGGGGCGCACCAGCGCTTGAATCAGTTGGAAACATCGAGGCAGGAGGAGGTATGACAGCAGGCCTCAGGCCCTTGCTGCGAATGTGCGGACCTTACGCGAGCCCAGGCCTGCGGACAAGCGGGCACACCCGGGACGACAAAGCCACACACCAACACAAAAACCCGGCACTGCACGGAACAGGCCGGGTTTTGCGCTTATCACCTGTTCGGGCGCCGCGGCTCAGGGCCGGCGGCACAAACCGATTTAGGCGTCAGCCTTGGTCTTCAGGACCTTGCGGCCACGATAGAAGCCGGTCGGGCTGATGTGGTGACGCAGATGCACTTCGCCGGTGGTCGGCTCGATCGCGGTGCCCGGATTGACCAGAGCATTGTGCGAGCGGTGCATGCCACGCTTGGAAGGCGACTTCTTGTTTTGCTGAACGGCCATGAAAATTCTCCTAGAGCTGCGGTGATGGAAGGCTTGCAGGCCAGACTTGTTCAAGCCTGCTTACCGCTGCCCAGCTTCCGCTCACTTCCGATGCCCCGGTTCGTTCTTGTCATGCGCACCACGCGCCAAGCACAGGCCCCTGCCATGCGCAAATGACCCCTGAACCGGGAAAGCCCGCGATTCTAGCACGCGCCAGAGATTTCCCCCAAGCGCTGCTTAGCCATCACTTCTTCTTCAGCGCCGCCAGCACGGCAAACGGATTCGGCCGCTCCTCTTGCTCCGCATGCTCGGCATCATCTGAAGGCAAGGGGAGCGCCTGCGGGCAGACCTCGTGACGGGGGACAAGCGGCAGATCCAGCAGGAGTTCGTCCTCGACCAGTTCGCGCAGATCCAGGCTGCGCGGCAAGGCCAGCACATCCTCCTCGCTCTCTGCATCCAGGCTGGCGGCTTCGCTCTCATCACGCGCGAAGCGGAACCAACGCTCGAACTGGATGGCTTCATGAACCGGCTGCAAGCAACGCTGGCAAGTCAGCGCCGTGTTCGCCGAAGCCTCCAGGTGCAGCCAGGTCTGCGGCTCGCTGCCGCGCGGCTTGCGCTGCTCGCCACGCGCCGACCATTGCACGTCCGGCCAGCCGCTGGCCGGCGCCTCGGGCGCGGCGGCATCGGCCAGCCGAATGAGCTCGGCAGCCGGCCATTGCCCCTGCAGGCTGGCGGCGTCGCGCGCAAAAGCGGCGACATCCAGTTTGCGCGGATCGAGTTCGCGCGCGGGCTTGGAGCTGGAACGGATAGTCATGGCGCAAGTGTACGAGGCACGGCAATGGGAAAATCGCGAGCATGCCCATCCCAGACACCCACGAGCGCCGACTGATTCTCGGCTCCAGCTCCCCCTATCGCCAGGAATTGCTGCGCCGCCTGCACATTCCGTTTGATGTCGTCAGCCCCGACATCGATGAGACAGCTTTGCCCGGCGAAGCGCCGGCAGCGCTGGCAACACGGCTGGCCTTGGCCAAGGCGCAGGCCGTGGCCCGACAACACCCTGAGGCCATCGTGATCGGCTCCGATCAGGTGGCCGATCTGCGCGGCCAGGCCCTGGGCAAGCCCGGCACCCATGAGCGCGCGCGGGATCAGCTGCACGCCATGAGTGGCCAGCAGGTGGTTTTTCACACGGCGCTGGCCGTGGTCTGCGCCGCGCAGGATTTCGCCGCGCAAGACCTGGCCCCGGTGCGGGTGCGCTTTCGCACACTCAGCGAAGCGGAGATCGAGAACTATCTGCGCGCCGAACAGCCCTATGACTGCGCCGGCAGCGCCAAGGCCGAGGGCCTGGGCATCGCGCTGCTGAGCAGCATCGAGTCCGACGACCCGACAGCCCTGATCGGCCTGCCCTTGATACGCACCTGCCGACTCCTGCGCCAGGCCGGCATCGAGCTGCTGACGGGAGCCTCGGCATGAGCGGCAAACTCTATCTGGTGCCCAACACCCTGGACTTCGGTGTCGCTGACGCGGAGGTCGATCTTCAGACGGTGCTGCCGCTGCATGCCATTCAGATCGCAGCGCGGCTGGGCTATTGGGCGGCGGAGAACGCCAAGACCACCCGCGCCTTCCTGAAGCGGGTCGATGCCGTCATACCGTTGACCCAGCCCCTGCAGAGCCTGCAGATCACCGAGCTGCCGCGCCCACCGAAGGGGCAGACAGCCGGCAAGACTGCAGGCGACCAGACCAAGGCCTGGAGCGAGCTGCTGGCACCGGCTCTCGCCGGCCATGATGTCGGCCTGATCTCGGAAGCCGGCCTGCCGGCGATCGCAGACCCCGGCGCCCATCTGGTGGCGGCCGCCCATGCCGAAGGCATTGAGGTGGTGCCTCTGAGCGGACCGAGCTCGCTGCTGCTGGCGCTGGCGGCCAGTGGGCTGAATGGCCAGAGTTTCGCCTTCGTCGGCTATCTGCCGGTCGACGCGGCAGCGCGCAGCGCGCGGATCCGCGAGCTGGAGGCGCTGTCGCTGCGTCAGCAACAGACGCAGCTGATGATAGAGACGCCCTACCGCAACGAGGCCCTGCTGCAAGCCCTGCTGACCCAGCTGAAGCCGCAAACACGGCTGTCGGTCAGCTGCGGCCTGAGCCTGGCCCAGGGCTGGACCCGCAGTGCCACGGTGGCGCAATGGCGGGCCAAGCCGCAGAACCTGCCGGACAAGGTGCCGGCCGTGTTCGCCTTGCTGGCCGGCTGAGGACTCAGGAGTCGGCGGTGGCCGACTGTGCCGGCTTGGCGCCAAACAGTGCGGCGACCCGCTTCTTCGGCTTGATATAGGGCGACAAGCCCTTGCCGCCGCCCATACCCGCGGCGGGCGTGGTCTTCTCCCAGGACGGCGATTCGCTGCTGGCGCTGGGCTCGTAAGGCTTGTCGAAGAAGGGATCGCGCGAAGACGGGCGGTGCGCAGGACGAGGCGCTGCGGCATAGTCCGAGCGCGGTGCGGCCGGGCGATCATCGCGCTCGCTGCGCTCGGGCCGCTCGGTACGCACAGGGCGGCGCGGCCGCTCCTCTTCCAGCTCGATCGCGTCCAGGTCGATCTTGCGCTTGATCAGCTTCTCGATGTCGGCCACCAGACGGGCATCGGACTTGTTGACCAGGGTCACCGCAATGCCCGAGGCGCCCGCACGACCGGTACGGCCGATGCGGTGCACATAGTCCTCGGCATTGAAGGGCACATCGAAGTTGAACACCGCCGGCAGGTCGGCGATGTCCAGGCCACGCGCCGCAACATCGGTGCACACCAGCACATCAACCTCGCCGCGCTTGAACGCGTCCAGCGCCTTCAGTCGCTCGTCCTGCGACTTGTCGCCATGAAGGGCATTGGTGCGCAGGCCGTCGCGCTCGAAGGAGCGCGCGAGACGGGCACAGCCGAGCTTGGAGTTCACAAAGACGATGGCCTGGCGGATCTCGCGATCCTTCAGCACCTTCAGCACCGCCGCGCGCTTGTCCTCGTCGGCCACGCTGTAGAACAGCTGCTCCACATTGGTAGCCGTCGCATTCGGGCGCGCCACCTCAACCAGGATCGGCGACTGCAGATAGCTCTCGGCCAGGCGCTTGATCTCGGGCGAGAAGGTGGCCGAGAACAGCAGGGTCTGGCGGGTCTTGGGCAGGAAGCTCAGGATGCGCTGCAGATCCGGCAGGAAACCGATGTCCAGCATGCGATCGGCCTCGTCCAGCACCACATACTCGACCTGGTTGAGGACGCAGTTCTTGGCCTCGATGTGGTCCAGCAGGCGCCCCGGCGTTGCGATCAGCACCTCGACCCCGGCCTTGAGCTGCAGTGTCTGCGGCTTCATGTCGATGCCGCCGAACACCACCGCCGCACGCAGATTGGTGTGCTTGGAGTAGGCCTTGACATTATTGGCCACCTGGTCGGCCAGCTCTCGCGTCGGCGCCAGCACCAGGGCACGCACCGGATGGCGGGCCGGCGAGGCGCTGGCGTTCTCATGCTTGAGCATGCGTTGCAGCAGCGGAATCGAGAACGCGGCCGTTTTGCCGGTGCCGGTCTGGGCCGCGCCCATTACGTCCCTGCCCTCCAAAACGATGGGAATCGCCTTGGCCTGGATCGGTGTCAGGCTGGTGTAGCCGGAGTCGGCGACGGCGCGCAGCAGCTTGGGATCCAGGGGAAGGGTGTCGAAGCGCGCCGGAATAGGTTCGGGAGCGGCTTCGGGGATTTGGGTGTCATTCATCCCTTGATTATCCGCCATGCGCGATCGTCAGTCGGGTTTGCCCTCGGCGGGGGGGGCAGCGCGAGTGCCCGCCTTGCGCCGCCCCTCCCCGCGCAGGACCAGCCAACGCGGGGTACGAAAACGCACGATGCGCCAGTACAAGCCCACATAAGTGACGCCAAAAAGCACCAGGCAAACCGCGAGCGCCGGTGTCGAATCCCAGAACAGCAGAGCCGGAACCAGGGAGGCCACGCAGAGCATCCACAGATAGGGCGCGGTCATCGAATTGCGCCGGGTCATCGCGCTTGCATCCTTCACACCCACCGCCCAACGCATCAGCCGGCGGTAGACCAAGGAATGCAGATGGATGCCGTCCGGCAGGCCTGGCGGCGTGGCACGCAGAACCCGGCGCCGGTAGATCGAAAACAAAGTCTCGAACACCGGATAAATGCACACCATCAAGGCAAACAGCGGCGACACCTCGGGATGGCGCGCCACCAGCAGAATGCCCAGCTCGGCCAGCAAGAAGCCCATGAAATAGGCCCCGCCATCGCCGAGAAAGATCAGCCCGGCCGGATAGTTCCAGACGAAGAAGCCCAGGACCGCACCCACGCCGGCCAGCGCCCACATGGCCAGTTCGGCATCACCGACCTGATAGGCCACATAGGCAAAGCACAAGAGCATCAGGCTGACGCACATCGATGACAGACCATTGAAGCCGTCGATGATGTTCACCGAATTCGCCACGCCGGCCACCGTGAAAACCGTCACGATCGTTGCACCGACAGACGTGGCCACCACCCAGTCCAGCCCCGGAACGCCGGTGCGTGTGATCAAAGCCTGCAGCAACCAGCCCCCCAGGGCCGCCGATACGGCCGTCGCAGCAAGCCGTTTGCCTGGTGACACCCGCTTGGTCAGGTCCTCGACCAAGCCGGCCAGAAATGCAGGCAAGCCGCACAGCAGCAGCAGCAACCCCAAGCGGGCATAAGCATGATCCATCGCCCACATGACCGCGACGCAGGCCGCCATGCCGACAAAGATGCCCACGCCGCCGATCCGAGGCACAGGGCGGGCATGAAACTTTTGCGGGCCCGACAGATCGTGGTCCGCCGAAATATGCCCGTGCGTGGTCGATGACCGGACGATGAACAAGGTCACGATGGTCGCCACGAAGAACGGAATCAATAAATACGACATGCGCGGCAGTGTAACCAGAGCGCTGCGACACCAGCTTCCCAAACATGCGCTGCGACACCCGTAGAATGGCGCGCCGACGACCTAGCCGCCCTGCCTCGGACGCCCGCCCAGAGGCAGCTAGTTCATGAACGATTGCGACCCAAGCGCCACCACAGCCCACTCGATGACGCTCACAATGACCGCCCCCAAGCCGCGAGCACGCGCCCCACTGGTCGCGCTGCTATGCGGATTGACTCTGGCCTTCGCCCATGCAGCGGAGATCAATAACGGGGACACTCCCCCCGAAGTTGGTGGCCCCGTGCGCCTGACGACATCGCGAACGCAAAACGACAGCAATAGTGGCAGCGCCAGCAACAGGATTCGCTCGGGCACTGCGGCCAAAGAACACAGCAAGCGCCGCTACAAGCCCGGCGAGTTCGAGCTCTATGTCAACGGCTTGATGGGCTGGGAGCCAGCCCCCCCACCGATCCCTGGCCAGGAGCCGGAAGAGAAGGAGTTGCTGATCCTCCGACTCGGTGCCGAATTGATGAACGAGACCAACAGCGAGTTCGGCAGCAAGTTCAGCAGCGAGGAATCGAATTTCTCCGCTACCGACACCGAGCGGCAGATCCCTCCCGACTATCGGATCGGCGTCGGTGATGAACTACAAATCTCCATCTGGGGGGCGGTGGATGCCGATCTCCGCTTAACCGTTGATCGTGGTGGGCGCATCGTGATACCGCGAGTAGGCCCCGTCCTGGTCGCGGGCGTCCGTTATGCCGACCTTGACAGCGTGATCAGCGCTCGTGTCGGCCAAGTGTTCCGAAACTTCCAGCTGAGCGCCTCGTTGGGCCGCCTGCGTGGTATCCGCATTTACGTCACCGGTTTCACGCCACGCCCAGGCGCCTACACCGTCAGCAGCCTGTCCACTGTGGTCAGCGCCTTGATGAAAGCAGGGGGCCCTTCGGCGGCGGGTAGCTTCAGGCAGATCGAGTTGCGCCGGGAAAACAAGATCCTGTCGCAGTTCGACATGTACGACCTGCTGCTCAAAGGCAACAAGTCGGCGGACATCGCGCTGCAGGCCGAGGATGTCGTGCATATCGGCCCGGTCGGGCCCCAAGTCGCCATCCTCGGCAGCGTCAACAAGCCCGTGATCGCGGAACTCAAGCCCAACGAGACTGTCGCGGATGTGCTGGCGATGGCTGGCGGCTTCAGCCCCGTGGCGGACCGCTCACGATTGACCCTTGAACGACTGAGCGAGCGCAATGATCGCCGCGTCGTCGAACTGGGCTTGCCTGCGGAGTCCGGTCAGCGACTGAGCAACGGCGATGTGTTGCGCATCTTCAGCAGCGTCAATGCAACACTGCCTCAATACAAGCAATTCAAACGAGTTCGCATCGAAGGCGAAGTCGCCCGGCCCGGTGAGTACATTCTTCCGCCCAGCAGCAGCATCATTGATCTGATCAGAACGGCCGGAGGCCTCACTCCCCAAGCCTATATCTTCGGCACTGAGTTCACCCGTGAGAGCGTGCGAGTTGCGCAGCAAGAAAACTACGAACGGGCTCTGCGCGACCTGGAAACCGAGTTCACCCGCAACGGGCTGACACAGAAGGCACTGAGCGCCGACCAAGCAGCCACCCAAGCCACGCGAGCCAGTGGCTCAATCCGACTGATCGAGCGACTGCGTGCCGTCAAGCCGACAGGCCGGATCGTGCTCCAACTAAGGATGGCAGAAACATCCCTACCGGATATTGCCGTCGAAGAAGGCGATCATCTCCTGATTCCAGCCCGCCCTACCACGGTGGGCGTATTCGGTAGCGTTTTCAACGGTGGCAGCTATCTACTCAAGGATGGCGCCTCTGTCGATGACATCGTCCGCCTTGCAGGAGGCCCCACTCGCAATGCCGATACCGACAGCATTTTCGTGCTGCGAGCCAATGGCAGCGTGGTCAGTGCTCGTCAGTCCAACAGCGGCTGGCTGAGTTTCAATACTGCCCTCAGCACACTTCCTGCATTGCCGGGTGACACCGTATTTGTGCCCGAAGAACTGAATAAGACCAGCTTTGGGCAAGAAGCCAAGGAGTGGACGCAGATTCTTTATCAGTTCGGCTTAGGCGCGGCGGCATTGCATACCCTCAAGAACTGATGCATTCAGACTGCGGAGCCTTTAAGCCGTGATTCAATCGACAACAACCCAAGCCCGACCGGACGCCAATACCTCGCATGAAGCTGAGGATGGCCTTGCCTTGTTGGATACCCTGGCTATTCTGGCGGTCCACTGGCGACTACTGACAGCGGTCCCCTTCATCGTCAGCGCACTTGCGCTCGGTACGACTTACCTAATCGCGCCGACTTTTACCGCTAGGACCACTTTTCTCCCGCCGCAACAACAGCAAAACTCTGCAGCGTCAGTACTGGCCTCCCTCGGAGCGCTATCCGGGTTGGCGGGTGGCGTCGGGGGTATCAAGAGCCCGGGCGATCAGTACGTAGCACTGCTTCAAAGTGACAATATCGAAGATCGCATCATTGATCGATTCAAATTGATTGAGGTTTATGAGTCAAAGTACCGATTTGAAGCACGTGCCACCCTTGAGAAAAACGTCCGCATCTCATTAGGAAAGAAGGATGGGTTGATTGCGGTTGAAGCCGATGCGAACGACCCACAACTCGCTGCAGACATCGCCAATGCACATGTGAGCGAACTGCGCCGCCTTTCATCCGAGTTAGCCCTGACAGAAGCCCAACAACGCCGAGCCTTCTTCGAAGTCGAGCTCACGCGCACAAAGACAAAGCTAACCGAGGCACAGCAAGCCCTGCAGGGCAGTGGATTCAACGCAGGCGCGCTGAAGGCCGAGCCTAAAGCGGCCGCCGAGGGTTACGCATCGCTCAAAGCCCAAGCGACTGCAGCCGAGGTGAGGCTACAAACCTTACGACGTGGAATGACCGATACAGCACCAGAGGTCCAGCAGCAGCTTGCCCTGCTCGGCTCGCTAAGGCATCAACTGGCAAGGCTCGAGGTTTCGAGCAACACAGAAAATGATGCGGACTACATTAGCCGTTATCGGGAATTCAAGTATCAAGAAGCACTCTTCGACCTTTTCGCGAAACAGTTTGAAATGGCACGACTGGATGAAAGCCGGGAAGGCGCAGTCATTCAGGTGGTCGACAGGGCATCTGTTCCTGAATACAAGAGCAAGCCCAAACGCGCATACATCGCCATAGCTGCGGGGCTAGCGAGTCTGGTTTTAAGCATCGCCTGGATATTTGGGAGGGACTTCGTGCAGCGCCTCCGCTCCACGATAAATGAGAACAAACTCAGCACATGCGCACCCAATACACCACCAAACGCTTGACGTAGAGAAGTACCTGATGGCAAAAATCCACCATACTGCCGATGTCCAGACGCCACACATCGGAGCAAATACAAACTGCTGGCAATACTGTGTCATCTTAAAGGGCGCAAAGATTGGCAATGACTGCAACGTCTGCGCACATGTACTGATCGAGAATGACGTTCTGATGGGTGATCGCGTTACCGTCAAAAGTGGCGCTCAGCTTTGGGATGGATTGAGGGTAGGCGATGACGTGTTTATCGGCCCGAACGTGACATTCACCAACGACAAATTCCCGCGCTCCAAGCAGTTTCAGGACCAACCACTGATAACGACTATCGAGCGGGGCGTCTCTATCGGGGGCAATGCAACAATTCTTCCTGGGCTGACGATCGGTCAAAATGCAATGGTGGGGGCAGGTGCGGTTGTTACGCGCTCCGTACCTCCGAATGCAATCGTCTATGGCAACCCAGCACGCATTACAGGTTATGTGAATGCGGAAGCAATGCAGTCAGACACCAACCAGCCTGCGACATCGACTCGCGGCGCGGATACAACTCCTTGCCGCGTTAATGGGGTCAATTTGCACAAGTTGCCACGCGTGGTGGATATTCGCGGCAGCCTGACCGTCGGAGAGTTTGAACGCAGTATCCCTTTCGCAGCGAAACGCTATTTTATGGTGTTCGCGGTTCCCAGCGTCGAGACACGTGGCGAGCATGCCCATCGGGAATGCCACCAGTTTTTGATCTGCGCTCGTGGAAGTGTGACCGTGGTCGCGGACGATGGCGAAAACCGCGAAGAGTTCGTCCTAGACAGGCCCGAACTGGGCTTACATCTACCCCCAATGACTTGGGGTATTCAGTATAAATATTCACCGGACGCTGTGCTGCTTGTATTCGCCTCCCATTACTATGATGCAGCGGACTACATACGTGATTACAGCGAATTTCAGCAGTTGACTAGCGCTCAAAAATGATCCCCTTCCTCGATCTCAAATCGCCACACGTTGAGCTTCATGCTGAAATTCAGGAGGCGGTCAATCGTGTGATCTCTTCGGGCTGGTTTATTCTTGGCCCGGAAGTAGACCAGTTCGAAGCAGCGTATGCAGCATACTGTGATGCCAAACACTGCGTGGGTTTAGCCAACGGCCTTGATGCCCTTCATCTCTCCCTGTTGGCATTGGGTGTTGGCCCCGGCGACGAAGTTATAGTACCGTCCAATACCTATGTGGCAACTTGGCTGGCGGTGAGTCAATGCGGCGCGACGCCGATCCCAGTGGAGCCGGATCAGCGCACACACAATATTGATCCCGCCCTCATTGGCCAGGCCATCACTTCGCGGACTAAGGTGATCTTGCCTGTCCATCTGTATGGCCAGCCTGCGGACATGGACGCAATCATGGCAGTAGCCCGTCAACATGGCTTGGCGGTGCTGGAAGACGCCGCTCAAGCACACGGAGCGACTTACAAGGGTCGTCCCGTGGGCGCGCACGGCGATGTTGTTGCCTGGAGTTTTTATCCGGGCAAAAATCTCGGCGCATTGGGTGACGGCGGCGGCATCACGACCAGCAACGACAATATCGCTGATAAGGTTCGGGTTCTGCGCAACTATGGCTCACGCCAGAAGTACGTCAACGAAGTCAAGGGATATAACAGTCGACTCGACCCGATTCATGCTGCCGTGCTAGGCGTGAAACTCGGCCGACTGACCGAATGGAACCGCCGCCGCTCGGTTCTTGCTCAGCGCTATCTTACCGGTCTGCAAGACCTTGATCTGACTCTACCGGACACGCCGGACTGGGCAGGGAGCGCTTGGCACAACTTTGTCGTGCGGACCCCTCAGCGTACGGCCCTGCAGGATCACCTTCTAAGCAACGGCGTGGGCACGCTTATCCACTATCCGATTCCGCCTCATCTCCAACAGGCCTATGCGTCGATGAAAATTGGCAAGGGGAGTTTTCCCATCGCCGAAAAATTCGCCGCCGAAGTACTTAGCCTCCCGATGGGGCCGCATATCAGCCACGCTGATGCGGATACCGTGATTCAGCATGTCCGCAGTTTCTTCAGCTCGAAGGCGAATTAAGCGCAAGGTCGCTTATGGCCTGCTTTACCTGATTCAGTATGCGCGCAGTCTCTTCTTCAAGGTAATTTCCACGGCATCGGCCGAAGGACGCCCAACGCTGCATCAGCCGATGCAACTGGCCGGGGATGGCAATATCCGATTCGGTCGAAATATTCAGATCGGTGTTTTCCCATCACCGTTTTACCTAAGTAGTTATGGGTACTTTGAAGCACGCAGCCGCGACGCTGCTGTTCAAGTGGGTGACGGGACAGTGATCAACAACGGATTTGTCGCCATTGCAGAACACACGTCTATCGTGATCGGCAGGAACGTGTTGATCGGCACTCATGTAGAGATTTACGACTCCGATTTCCACGGATTGAATCGGCACGAGCGGTCGCGGTCGAATCCTGCTTGGGCGCGCCCAGTATTGATCGGCGACGATGTATTTCTGGGCTCGAATGTCAAAGTTCTGAAGGGCGTACGTATTGGCGCCGGCTCAGTCATAGCCAATGGGTCGGTAGTTGTTAGAGACATTCCCGACAATGTCATCGCTGGCGGCATCCCCGCCAGAGTCATTCGCGAGATTCCATGAGCGAGTCTCACCGACAGATCTTCAAGTCGACCAGCATCACTGGCGGCGCTTCGGCTATCACGCTCTTGGCTGGGATGGGGAAGATCAAGGTTCTTGCGTTGCTCGGCGGCCCGGTCGCAGTCGGCGTAATGGGTTTGCTTCAGAACGTGCTGACAGCCACCGCGACCGTGGCAGGTTGTGGTCTCGCAAGTAGCGGGATCCGTGCCATTGCGGCTCACGCGGACGAACCTGCACGAGTGGCCGCGCTCTGGAAGAGCTTGTTGTGGGCAAGTCTCGCGCTTGGATTTGGAGCAGGACTCGCTCTGGTTCTGGCCGGGGATGAACTTGGGGCACTGCTGCTCGGTCGGCGCTTGAGTACTGAGGAGTGCCTACTACTCTCGCTTGGGGTAATCGCGACGTTGTTGTTCACAACGCATACGGCTTTGCTGCAGGGACTTCGGCGGATTGGGGATTTGGCAATCGTCAACATTACGGCATCCGTTGTTGGTGCCATGACCAGCCTTGTACCCATATACCTGGAACTTCCGCACGCCGTGTTGTGGTTCGTTGTTATCGCCCCAGTCACGAGCGCCCTGTTTGCCTACGTCGCGTTGCGATGGAGGAGACTTCTGCCGCAGGACTCCGTTCCCGATGCTGCTGCAATCTCCGAACTTGGCCACCTATTCAAGCTCGGGATCCCAATCATGGCAGCCAGCGCGGTAACGCTAGGAACGCAGTTGGCGGCACGTGCGCTGATCGCCAATCGACTGGGGTTGGAGGCCAGTGGTCACTTTCAGGCTGCATGGTCAATCTCCACCACCTATATCGGGTTCATCCTGTCTGCGATGGCCGCTGACTATTTCCCAAGGCTATCGGCTATGAGCGATCGACCGAAGGAGGCCGCCAAGCTGGTAAACCAGCAGGCCGAGATGGCACTGACGATGGCTGCGCCCTTCGTTTTGGCGATCATCGCCTTTAGCCCACAAGCAATCACTGCACTCTACTCCAGCAAGTTTACAGGGGCCTTTGATCTTCTACGTTGGCAAGCGCTGGGAGATATCTTGAAGATCCTCTGTTGGCCAATTGGCTACATCTTGCTATCGACAGGTCGCGGAAAACTATTCATAGCAGCAGAAGCCATCTGGAGCATTACCTATCTGGGACTGATGTATTTGTTCATCGACCAGATGAAGCTGAACATTGCTGGCATAGGCTTCGTCGGCGCCTATGTAGTACTGCTCCTGTACTTGACGCTGTCAGGAAAGCTACTGATCAACTACTTGATTAGCGCCCGCAACTTTCTTTTCATGATCGCACTCCTGATCATTGGTGTCGTCATTATACAAACGACCACAATCGGCAATGCCGTGTATCTACACGCAACTCTGGTGCTCGTCGTCGCACTGTACACGCTTTGGCGTCTTGATCAGCTAGTAAACCTTCGCGAGTTGATCCGCAATCGACTGGCGCGGCTTTGATGACCCGCCGTCTCTCCTTACCCCATGATGCACCATGAGCCTTAGCGTTCTCATCCTCTCTTTCAACCACGCCCCCTACATAGGTGAGGCGATTGCCAGCGTAGTCCGTCAACTCGACTACGTTGATCAGATCGAGCTTCTCATCCTCGACGACGGGTCGACCGACGGAACTCAGGATATTCTCCGCAGCCTTCGATTGCCGGCCGAGATTTCGCTGCGGCTGTTCTTAAACGAGCACAAAGGCGTAGAAGCGATCGCAGGCAACTTCAATTTCCTCATCGCCAACGCCACAGGGACCTACATCTGCTTTCTCGCGTCGGACGACTACTTTCCGGCGCAAGCATTCAAGCATCAAATCGACTACCTCGAGCAGCACCAGGAAGCACAGCTGGTGTACGGCAACGGCGTTAATTTCAGCGGCGATCAACTCCAGGGACGCTTGCACGTGGACAAGATTCAGCAGGCCCTTGCGTCGAGCGATGCCCGCCAGGTTGAGGCCGCAATCACCTCTACCGTGCCGCAGCTTTACATCCAGGCGCTACTCGTGCGTCGCAGCTTCTTCGACGGATTCGCCCCCTTCGACGAGTCTCTCATTGCCGACGATTGGGCCTTCAACATTCGCGTATTCCGGCGCCTACGTATGGAGGGGCTGGCATTCCATTTCTGGGATGGCATTACCTTCCATCGGCGGCTTTTATCATCGAGCACCTCAAATAACCTGCGCGTCCATTACCACCGCATCCTGCAGGTGGCGCGGAAGTACGTGCCAGCCGACAACAAGGCGTTCTTCGCCTACTTCTACCTTCGCTATGCGAAGACCTTTGTTCGCCAGCGCATGCCTCGCCACGTCTTGTCCATGTTCTGGCGACTGCTCCTACTTCGCATCGGGTGCAAGTGCCACAGTCGCGGCCTCGAACAATTGCTCTGAATCCGTCCAGTCATGCCCCCCATTTCCACACACCTGCTGGTCGTTGACAACGCGCATATCTATCGGACGCCTGACGGCAAATACTACGCGCCGTCGCTTTACGACAACACTTTCTTTAATCGCTATTTGGCCATCTTCGACAAGGTCCGCTTCATTGCCAAGACCAAGTTGGTGGACAGAATCGACACGGGTAGATTCATTCAAATAGATGCGCCGGGGCTCGAAATTCACGAGTTGCCCTGGACGCAGGGTTTGTCAGCCCTCGCGCGCCGCCTGCCTGCCGTGTTGGCCCGGTATCGCAGCGCTTCCGCCGGTACGGACTGCGCCATTTATCGAGTCAGTCAACTTGAGAGTTACATCGCCTATCTGTTCCGAGACCGCCGTCAGCCGTTCTATTTGGAAGTCGTCAACGACCCGGAAACATTCGTGCATATGCCGACGATGTTGCGGTGGGTGAATCAATTCATGCTTCGAGTCATGCTGAAGCATGCGGATGGTGCTGCTTTCGTCACCGAGCGAGTGCTACAGGAGAAGTACCTCCCGCCAGCGCGCCTGAGCGACGCACGGTTTGAACGATCACACTACTCCTCGATCGAACTGAAACCCGACTGGATGGGGCCGCCGCGACGGTTCTTATCCTCCCTCCAGACAGTCCATCTTGCGCACGTTAGCAACTCCATTGATAACGACATCAAGGGGCATCAGACGGCAATTAAGGTCGTCCACCTTTTGAAGACCTATGGCGTGCCAGTGACATTGACTTTTATCGGAGACGGCTCCTTCGTCGACGCGTTGAAAGCCATGTGTCAGGACTTCAATGTCACTGAGCAGGTTCGCTTTGTCGGCCGGATTCATGATCGCGCGGAGTTACTGCGCCAGCTTCGCGAGACCGACTTGTTCCTTTACCCCACCCGATTGGAGGGATTGCCTCGCGCAGTGATTGAAGCGATGGCTGTCGGTCTACCCACGCTGTCCACACCCATTGCAGGTATCCCCGAGTTGCTGGATGCGGCATACATGTTTGATCCGGATGACGCCGATGGATTCGCCTCCGCTATTGTGAGGCTGCGCGAGCGTCCGAATGAGCTTAGCGCCATGAGTCAACACAATGTCGAAACGGCCAGCAAATTCTCGAAAGAAATTCTCGACGAACGTCGTTCCCGTTTCTATCGCAGTCTGCGTAATCGCGCCGAGTCGTCCGAACGCCGGCGTCCACAGTGATGCGGATCCTGTATCTCACTGGTCGCGAGAACCCCTTCTACAACGTGCTTCGAAACGAGGTGGAGGGCGTTTGCGCCACGCACTTCTTCGCAAGCGATTCATCGATGGCGAAAGTGGTCCGTCGAATCGTGACGAAGGTCCCTGGGACCTCTGTGAGACCGTTCTTCAACAATTGGATTCACGCAATCGATCAGTACGATGTGGTGGTGATCGGCGGAACCATCTACAGCCGCTTCATCGCGGAAGCCCTGATCGTCAGAGGCTTCCGCGACCGACTCGTGCACTGGTTCTGGAACCCCGTTGCCCCGGCGGACCGCATCCACCTCCTTAAGCGGCAGGGCGTACCCATTTACACCTTTGATCCGTCCGACGCCGTACGGTTCGACCTGCATCTCGAAACCACTTACTACTTCTCGTCCCTGCGCGCAAAGGGGGCCGACTCAGAACCAGAAAACGACGTCTACTTCGTGGGTGGCGACAAGGGCCGGCTGAGTCAACTGCTCTCAGTTCGGCAGAGTTTCACTAGACTCGGTCTGAGATGCACCTTCCATATCACGGACACCGGACATCATCGTCCGGCAACGGCTTTTCAGTTTTCCCGGCCTATTCCCTACAGCGACGTGATCGGTGCCATTCATAGGACGCGGTGTCTGCTGGATTATGTCCAGCAGGGTCAATCGGGGCTGACACAGCGCCCCATGGAGGCTCTATTCCACCGCAAGAAGCTCATCACCAACGACAGACGCATATCGGAGCATGATTTCTATCGTCAGGAGAACATCTTTATCCTGGGACAGGATGATCCAGCTGGGTTACCAGCGTTCGTTGCAGCTCCTTTCCAAGATATCGATCCAATGATCGTGGCACGCTATGACTTCGCAAACTGGGTACATCGAATCGCGAACACGGTCAGGCAAACGACTCTTCCACCCGTTCTCCCTCCGGCATCATGATCATCTTCTTGCTCATTATCGCTGCGACATTCGCGATGGCCTCGCCGAGGAGCAAGGCGGGCTACTTCTTTCTACTAGCGATCATCCATCTGGCCATTGCCGGCAATTTGGACAATCCAGACCGCTATTACTACGCTGAAAACTTTGACGGCATCCGAACTGGTGGTCAAGATGACAGCTTCGAGTTGGGCTATCAATCTCTTGCGCGCATCGCGTCACAGTTAGGTCTCGAGTACGGAGCATTCCACTTCGTTCTCTCAGGTGCAGCCCTGCTGCTGATCTGCAAGGCCGTCATGGACCTGACGGATCGTCCTGCCCTGGGGCTGCTCGCTTATCTCTTCTTCCCATTCTTCTGGGACGTGACTCAGGTTAGAAACTTCTACGCCATGGCCATCGTGATCTATGGCATGAAGTACTTGTTGGTAGAGGAACGCAAATCGAACCTGAAATATGCTGTGACCATTCTCATCGCGTCCACGTTCCATGTCACCTCTGTCTTCTACCTCCTGTTCCTAGCAGCCCGAACACAGAACAAGGTATTGCTCTGGAGCGCATTGGGCGTCGCTGCAGCCATCTACACGCTAGTGTTCAGCGCATTGGTAGCGTCCCCATTGCTCGCCTTTGTCGCCGAGAAGATCGACGTCTACACCACGACAGAGACGAGCCTTGTGACTAAGGTGGCTGTGCTCGCCTTCTACGCCGCCAGCCTGGCGATGCTATGGTGGACTGCACGTAGAATGACCGTTGCTGATGCAGGCGCCGTTGTGCAGCCCCTTGCAAAGCATTCCGAATCAAGAACCAAGCATGTGCCGCCGCGGCTGCCGTGGATGCCCTACCTTCGCATCTCGCCAACCGTGCTGCTCAACGTGAACTTGGTCGCTGGTCTGTCCATACTACTGACACTCGACAATCTGGACTTCATCCGGCTCTACCGGAATCTCTTCCTCGTCAATTGCATATTCGTGATTAACGGAATCTACCGTTCTCGAAGAAAGAACCGGGCCTTGATGTCACTCTGCTTCATTGCATACCTGGTCACCGTATTCACCGGTTTCGTCTACATCACGTCAACGTCGAACATCATTGAAAGCACGCTGCTCAACAACGTCGTCAGCGGGTGAATCAATACACAGCAACATGAAAAAATATCAGATCTGCTGCAACTGCATCATGGACACGTCGGACCCCCACATCCAGTTCGACGCGCAAGGCCGCTGCGAGTATTGCAACAACTTCGAGCAGACCATCGCCCCGAATTGGACTAGTGGCCAGAAACATGAAGCCGAGTTGAAAACCATGGCCGAAGCTATCAAGGCCGAGGGCAAGGGCAAGGACTTCGATTGCATCATCGGACTGAGCGGCGGCCTGGACAGTTCCTACGCCGCCTACATCGCTAAAGAGAAGATGGGGCTGCGCCCCCTTCTTTTCCATGTCGATGCCGGATGGAATACCGACCAAGCAGTAGGCAACATCGAGAAGCTTGTCGACGGTCTTGGACTCGACCTCTATACCGAAGTTATCAACTGGGAGGAGATGAAAGACTTGCAGGTAGCGTTCCTAAAGTCCGGCATCCCGGATCAGGATCTGCCCCAGGATGCCTCGTTCTTCTCGTCGTTGTACAAGTTCGCACGCCAGCACAAGATCAAGCACGTCATTACCGGGTCGAACTTTTCGACCGAATGCTGCCGCGAGCCCGAGGAGTGGGGCGGCTACCTGGGCATCGATACGCTGCTGTTCAACGACATCCATCGCCAATTCGGCAAGCGCCCGCTGGAGACCTTCCCGCTCAAGGACATCCTGATCTACAAGCTGTACTACCAGAAGATCCTCGGCATGAAGGTGCATCACCCGCTGAACCTCGTGCCCTTCGGCAAGAAGGACGCCGAGGATGAATTGGGCCGCCTATTCGGCTGGCAGCGATTCCAGCACAAGCACCATGAGTCACGCTTCACCCGCTTCTATGAAGACTATTGGCTGCCACGAAAATTCGGCTTCCACAAGCGTCGTGCCCATTTTTCCAGCCTGATCATGACGGGTCAGATGACGCGAGAGGCTGCGCTGGAACGCATCGCCAGCCCAGAGATGGATGAGCACTTCCTGAAGCAGGAATTCGAGTACGTTGCCCACAAGCTGGACTTGACGGTGGAGGAACTGCAGCAGATCTTCAACAGCCCGAACAAGACCTACCGTGACTATAAGAACAAGCGATGGATGATCGGCTTTGGTGCCAATGTCATGCGCTGGTTGGGACTGGAAAAGAGGTATTTCCGATGATTCGCATCGTTGACTACGGTGTCGGCAATATCCAGGCTTTCATGACGATGTTCAAGCGTCTGGGTTTGGAGGCTAGCCGTGCGCGTACTGCGGAAGAATTGGAAGGCGCCACTCGCTTGGTCCTGCCGGGCGTCGGCGCCTTCGATACCGCCATGAATCTGCTAAACCAGTCGGGCATGCGTGAGCGTTTGGATGGAATGGTGCTGCAGGAACAGATCCCGGTCATCGGCATCTGCGTTGGCATGCAAATGCTGGCCAGTGGCAGCGACGAGGGTGAACTGCCTGGACTGAACTGGGTGCCAGGCCGCGTGAAGGCCTTCGCCATGCACCCGCAATCCAAGCACCTACCCATGCCTCACATGGGTTGGAACGACCTTGAGATCAAACCCGGCCACAAGCTCTTCACCGACTTCGAGCCAGAGCCGCGTTTCTACTTCCTGCACTCATACTACTTCGAGGCCGAAGACAAAAACGATGTCTCCGCCACCGCCGAGTACGGGCACCACTTCGACTGCATCGTGTCAAAGGGCCATATCCATGGCGTTCAATGCCACCCTGAGAAAAGCCACCACTTTGGTGCGCAGCTCTTAAAGAACTTCGCGGAACTCTGAGCCATGCTGCGCCCCCGCATTATTCCCTGCCTGCTCGTCCACAAGGGTGGACTGGTCAAGACCCAGCAGTTCAAAGCGCCGAAGTATGTGGGCGACCCGATCAACGCCGTCAAGATCTTCAACGAAAAGGAATCCGACGAGTTGATGGTGCTGGACATTGACGCCTCGGTAAACCGGGCGGAACCGAACTATGCACAGATCGCCAAGCTGGCTGCCGAGTGCCGCATGCCCCTGTGCTATGGCGGTGGTGTCACGACTGCAGACCAGGCATCGCGCATCATTGACCTGGGTGTCGAGAAGGTATCGGTCAGCGCCGCCGCAGTAGCTAACCCCGACCTGCTGGCAAAAATGGCCACAGCCATTGGCCGCCAGAGCGTGGTTGCTGTGCTCGACGTGCGCAAGAAGAGCGGCCTCTTCAGCAAGGGCTACGAAATCTGCACGCATAACGCCAAGAACGCTCACAAGCTTGATCCGATTGCATTCGCCCGGCAGTTGCAAGACGCCGGCGCAGGGGAGATTGTGATCAACTCCGTCGACCGTGACGGCGAAATGAGGGGGTATGACATTGACCTGGCCCGCCAGATGCGGGCCGAACTCAAGGTGCCATTAACCATTTTGGGGGGTGCCGGCTCTCTCGATGACATCGGCCAGTTGCTGGGCGCCTGCGGCGTAATCGGTGCTGCCGTCGGCAGCCTGTTCGTGTTCAAGGGGCAGTACCGCGCCGTTTTGATCAATTACCCTACCCCGCAGCAGAAGGACGACCTCTGTCGCGCTGCACTGCGCTCGTACAACAAGACCTGAATCGCGCCATGTTCACAGATAAGACCCTCCTGATCACCGGCGGCACCGGCAGCTTTGGCAACGCCGTGCTGCGTCGCTTCCTTGATTCCGATTTGCGCGAGATCCGCATCTTCTCCCGTGACGAGAAGAAGCAGGACGATATGCGTAAGCGCTACAACAGCCCCAAGCTGAAGTTTTATATCGGAGATGTGCGTGATATGCGTGCCGTCGAATCGGCCATGCGTGGCGTGGATTATTGCTACCACGCCGCCGCCTTGAAGCAGGTACCGTCCTGCGAGTTCCATCCGATGGAAGCGGTGCGCACCAATGTGCTGGGCACCGAGAACGTGCTCGAGGCCGCCATACGCGCCGGAGTAAAGCGTGTCGTCTGCCTGAGCACCGACAAGGCCGTCTACCCGATCAACGCGATGGGCATCTCCAAAGCCATGATGGAGAAGGTGATGGTCGCTGCCTCACGCAATCTGGAGGGCACTGGCACCGTTATCTGCGGTACGCGCTACGGCAATGTGATGGCTTCGCGCGGCTCCGTGATTCCCCTGTTCGTTGAGCAGGTGCGCGCCGGAAAGCCCATCACCATCACCGACCCGAACATGACCCGCTTCATGATGACGCTGGACGATGCTGTAGAGCTGGTCCTCTATGCGTTCGAACATGGCAACAACGGTGACATCTTCGTGCAGAAGGCCCCGGCGGCCACGGTGGAGGTGCTCACGCACGCCATTTTGTCGCTGATGAAACGCGCCGACCATGAAGTACGTGTCATTGGCACCCGTCACGGTGAGAAGTTGTACGAAGCGCTGCTGAGCCGCGAGGAGCGCGCTGCGGCAGAGGATTTGGGCGGCTACTTCCGCGTACCGCCGGACGGACGCGACTTGAACTATGGCAAGTTCGTCGATCAAGGAGAAACCAGCATTTCGACTAGCGAGGACTACAACTCCCACAACACCGAACGCCTAGATATTGACGGCATGGAGCAGTTGCTGCTGAAGCTGGATTTCATGCGACGCATCGCCAACGATGAAGCGCCCCATCCGGAGGACTGACATGCGAATCGCTATCACCGGTGCTCAGGGTTTCATCGGACGCAACCTCCAGGTCAGGCTCAAGGAGCTCGGACATCTGGATCCCGTGCTCATCCCGCACGATGTGAAACCCGAAGCCCTGCCTGCACTGTTGGCAGGCGTTGATTTCGTTTTCCATTTGGCCGGAGTGAACCGACCGCTGGATCCGTCCGACTTCACTCAGGGCAACCACGTCTTCACGCGTATTCTGTGCGAAGCGATGGCAGGTTTGCCGACCAAGCCGCGCATCGCCTATGCATCTTCTACCCAAGCCGCTCTGGACAACCCCTATGGCCGCAGCAAGCGCGAGGCCGAGGACGAGTTGCTGGCCTATGGCGAGAAGACAGGCACCTCGGTCCATGTGTTTCGACTGACCAACGTCTTTGGGAAGTGGTCCCGCCCGAATTACAACTCAGCGGTCGCCACTTTTTGCCACAACATCGCTCGCGGCGAACAGATCACCGTTAAAGATCCCGATGCGCCATTGCGTCTGATCTATATCGACGATGTGCTGCGCCACTTCTGTGCGCTGCTGGACGATCCCGCAGCACCCAGCGGGCTGCTGCAGGCCGGCCCGGAGTACGACACTACCGTCGGTGCACTGGCCGATCAGATTCGCGCCTTCCAGAGCAGCCGCGAATCGATGGTGACGGAGCGTGTCGGTACGGGACTGACCCGTGCGCTCTATGCGACCTATGTCAGCTTCCTGCCCCTGCCGGCCTTCGAATACGAGGTCCAGCGCCACGCCGACCCGCGCGGCGTTTTCGTCGAGATGCTGAAGACGCCCGACTGCGGCCAGTTTGGCTACTTTACGGCCTTTCCCGGCATCACCCGCGGCGAACACTACCACCATACCAAGACAGAGAAGTTCCTGGTGATCAAGGGCACGGCAAGCTTCGGCTACCGCCACATCCTCACCAACGAAACGTACGAGATCATCACACGTGGTGGCGACGGGCGGATTGTCGAAACAATTCCCGGCTGGACCCACAATGTCAGCAATATCGGCGACGACGAACTCGTCGTCATGGTTTGGGCCAACGAGATCTTTGATCGACAGAAGCCTGACACCATCGCCCAGAAAGTTCAACAGGCATGAAGAAGCTCAAAGTCGTCTCCGTCGTTGGTACCCGCCCGGAGATCATCCGTCTGTCCCGCGTCCTGGCACGCCTGGACGAGCATTGCGACCACGTGCTGGTTCACACCGGCCAGAACTATGATTACGAACTGAATCAGGTCTTCTTCGACGACCTGGGCGTTCGCAAGCCCGATCACTTCCTGAACAGCGCAGGCACCAACGCGGCACAGACCATCGGCAACCTGATCATCGCCGTCGACTCCGTGCTGGAGCAGGAGAAACCGGAAGCGCTGCTGGTGCTGGGCGATACGAACAGCTGCCTGGCCGTCATTCCGGCCAAGCGCCGCAAGATCGCTATCTTTCACATGGAAGCGGGCAACCGCTGCTTTGATCAGCGGGTGCCCGAAGAGACGAACCGCCGCATCGTCGATCATACTGCCGACATCAATCTCACCTATAGCGACATCGCCCGTGAGTACCTGCTGCGTGAGGGCTTGCCGCCGGACCAGATCATCAAAACCGGGAGCCCGATGTTCGAGGTGCTGACGCACTACCGCCCGAGAATTGACGCCTCAGACGCACTGACCCGCTTGGGCGTCGAGCCGGGCCAGTACTTCGTTGTCAGCGCGCATCGCGAAGAGAACATCGAGTCTGATCGCAGCTTCGGCAAGCTCTGCGGGGTCCTGAACGGTCTGGCCGAAGATCATGGCCAGCCGGTAATTGTCTCCACCCACCCGCGGACTCAGAAGCGCATCACGGCGATGGGCGTCAGCTTTCATCCGCAGGTGCGCCTGCTCAAGCCGCTTGGCTTTCACGACTACGTCAAGCTACAGATGCACGCAAAAGCCGTGTTGTCCGACAGTGGCACGATCAACGAAGAGTCGTCGATCCTGAACTTCCCAGCACTGAATTTGCGGGAGGCGCACGAGCGCCCGGAAGGCATGGAGGAAGCCTCGGTCATGATGGTTGGCCTGGAGCTGGACCGCGTGCGTCAGGCCATGCGAATCCTTGAAACGCAGCCGCGCGGTGAGCAGCGTTCGCTCCGACAAGTTGCGGACTACAGCATGCCCAATGTTGCTGACAAGGTGGTGCGCATCATTCACAGCTACACGGACTATGTAACGCGAGTGGTCTGGCGTCGGTACGAGTGAGAGCGGATTGAAAGTCCTCGTCGTCAGCCAGTACTTCTGGCCTGAGACCTTCCGCGTCAATGACATCGTCTCCGAGCTCACTGCGCGCGGGCACGAAGTTTCTGTATTGACGGGTCGGCCTAACTATCCCGAAGGCGCGGTCCAGCCCGACTTCCTAGCGCATCCAGAGCACTATGGCAGCTATGCCGGCGCCGAGGTGCTGCGCTTGCCGCTGCGCCCGCGCGGCAAAGGCAGCCTGCAGCTGCTGCTGAACTATTGGAGCTTCGTATTCTGGGGGTGCTTGCTCGGCCCCTGGAAGCTGCGCGGCCGGCATTTCGACGCGATCTTCGTCTTCGAGACCTCGCCCATCACGTCAGCGCTGCCGGCGATCCTGCTCAAATGGATTAAGCGAGCGCCACTTTCAATGTGGGTGCTGGACTTGTGGCCGGACACTTTGAAGGCTGTCGGTATGGTGAAGTCAGAGCGGGCATTGCGGCTGGTCGGCGCGCTCTGCACCTTCATCTATCGCCAATGCGATCTTATTCTCGGGCAGTCGCAAGCCTTTGTGGAACCTATTCGACGTTGGGCGGGTTCCACGGACAAGTTCCGCTACTTTCCGGCTTGGTCAGAGGAGGTCTTCGACAATGCGTCCGCTCACGTCGATATCGCTCCCGAGCTTCTAGACCATCAGGGCAAATTCAACATCCTCTTCGCCGGCAACATCGGCGACGCACAGGACTTTCCGTCGATCCTCCGGGCCGCCGATCTAACGCGCGATCACACCGACATTCACTGGCTCATCGTCGGCGACGGACGGGCGGCAGCGCAGGTGCGCGAAGAGATACAGCGCCTGGGACTGTCTTCCACGGTCTTCATGCTTGGTCGGCATCCCGTCGAACGCATGCCCAGCTTCTTTGCCGGCGCAAGCGCCTTGCTGGTGTCGTTGAAGTCGGATCCCATTTTTTCGATGACCATACCAGGCAAGGTGCAGAGCTACCTGGCCGCTGGCAAGCCGCTATTGGCCATGCTGGACGGCGAGGGCGCACGCGTGATCGAGGCCTCCGGTGCGGGACATGTTGCCTCAGCTGGCGACGCAAGAGCTCTTGCAAATCAAGCACTGGCGCTAGCAAACCTCCCACTAGAGCGCCAACTCGCGATGGGCCAAAGCGGCCGCTCATACTGCGAAGCGCAGTTCAATCGAGCCTCTTTGATGACCCAATTGGAACGCTGGCTAGCCTCGTCGTCCGCCTGATCCGGGGCGGACAAACACGCTCCGCCACCGCCACTCAATCGCGCAGATTGCCACGGCCAATCGCGTGGTGCTCGATCTCCAGGGTCTTCATCATGGCCGGGTCATACAGATTGCGCCCGTCAAAAATCACCGGCTGCGCCAGCGCGGCCTTGATGCCGTC